>JBDRTQ010000255.1:0-13430 GCA_043823885.1 Candidatus Eiseniibacteriota bacterium
AGCCGGTGCGCTTTCAGCTCTTGGCCGATGTGCTCGTGGCGGCGGGAAGTGATCCTCCGGTCGCGTCGGGCGTCGTCGAGAACTCTCAGACCCACTCGCAGCTCTTCGACGCTCGCGGACTCGCCGATCTGGACGTGGTGCTCGACCGCACGCCGTATCTCGACGGCTCGGCCGTCGTCTCTGCCGCCAACGGAAGCTATGTCGAACAGGAGAGCTTGCTGGGCTCTGGACCCAACGACCGGCACTACCTCCTTCTGGTGGACCAGAGCGATCGGGCGACGGTGCGCTTCGGCAATGGCACGAGCGGTGCGCCGCCCTCTGGCACCATCAGCGCAATCTACAAGACCGGGGGCGGTGCGAACGGCAATGTCGAGGCCGGCAGCCTCGTCGTGGTCGAGGGCGTGTTCAACGACGCCCACGGTCGTCCCGTGCAGGTCTCGGTGACCAACGCCAGCCCAGCATCGGGCGGTTCGGATCGGCAGAGCGTCGCCTCGGCCAAGCTGCTCGCTCCCGAGAGCCTGCGCACGCTCACGCGCACGGTCACGCGGGAGGACTTCGAGATCAACGCACGGCGTGTCCCCGGTGTGGCGCGAGCATTGATGCTCACCTCGAACGAGGACACCACCGTCTCGGAGAACAGCGGCGTGCTCTACGTCATCCCGCAGGGAGGCGGTCTGCCCACCGCCTCTCTGAAGCAGGAAGTCTTCGAGCAAGTGACCGTCGTCTACCCGAGCACACTCACGTTCCAGGTCGCGGTGCAAAACCCGGTCTACCGCACCGTCCATGTCGAGGCCCGCATCTACCTCAAGCAAGGCGTTGCCAAACCGACCGTGCGCGACCGGGTGAAGGCGAACCTCGCCGCCATGTTCCGCGTGAGCGAGTCCGACGGCACGCCGAACCCGCTCGTGGACTTCGGCTTCAACATCAAGGACGCCGACGGCAATCCCGTGGGCGAGATCGCCTGGTCCGACGTGTTCAACGTCATCCGGGACACGGATGGCGTGCGCAAGATCGGAGATCGTCAGGGCGACTTGAAGCTGAACTCGCTGCCGGCTGACATCCGTCTCGGCATCAAGGAGTTCCCGGTACTCGGAACGGTAACGCTCATCGACGGCGACACCGGAGGGCTCCTCTGATGGCGATCTTGAACCCGAGCTTTGAGGATGCGGGGCCCGAGCCAGGACTGGCCTTGCACTGGACGCTCACAACGTCAGTCGCGAACCAGCGCATCGCCGGCTTCGGTCCATCGCCCTTCGACGCATGGGAGGGCTTCGAGCGCTGGTTCGAGCTGCTCTTGGACTTCGCACCCGGCTCGCTTGCGCTGGCGTTCTTCGACCCGCTCGCCGAGGGGCACGAAGACTTCGAGGAAGCCTGGAACAACGACCTCTACCTCACCGAGCTGCCATCGGGTCAGGTCATCACCGCGCCGTTTGGCGGCGGTGCTGTTGAGGACCTGGAGGACGGCTGGAGCAACGTGCCCTTCGCCCTCGACTGGAGCGGTGTAACGGCGGCGACCGGCATCTTCGACGGCGAGCCGCGCGAAGACTTCGAAGACGCGTGGCGCAACAACCAGAGCTTCTCCTGGCTCTGGGCCGCCATCGCTTCGCAGGCGGCGCTATTCGATGGCGGGGCCGACCCGGACGAGGACTTCGAGAACAGCTGGACACCAGCGACGACGATCTGAGGAGCATACCCATGGCCGAAGCAGACTGGACCTATCTCAACGACGGACTCGACATCGCCACCGTCGATCGCGGCGTGACCGCGGGCATCGCTCGCCCGCCAGGAGGCGGCAGCTTCCTGTTCGCGTTCAACTCGCTCGCGGCGGTTCAGGGGGCGGTGGGTCTGTTCTGCAACCTCGTCGACTTCGCGCCAATGGCCAAGGGCGCGTCGATTCGAGGGTGCGTGCAGCGCGGCCCCGGTGGCGGACCGACGGGGTTCGCTCCGTTTCTGTATCTCGCCTGCCAGGGCAACTCGGTGAACGACACCGCGTACCTGCTGGGGCTCTCGGACGACGATCCGCACCGCATCGTGCTGCGCAAAGGTGCCGTGGCGGTGGGCATCCCGGATTCGGAAGGCCCCAACGTGCTGCTCGCGTCCGGCGAGAGCTTCTCGCAGGCCACGTGGTTGCATCTGCGCCTGGACGTGATCGTGAACGACAACGGTGACGTGGTGCTCAAGGTCCTTCGCAATGACCTCGGTGCCCATCCGCTCGGAGCACCACCGGACTGGCAGCCGGTGCCCGGCATGGTCGAGTTCATCGACGACCACCTGGGTATCAACTCCGGAAGTCAGCCACTCACGTCGGGGCGGGGCGGCTTCGGCATGACCGTGGCAGACGTGACTCGCCGCGGCTACTTCGACCACCTCGAGCTTCTGAGGCAAGTCTGATGGAGCTCGATGCCTTCACCAGTCGCCTCGGCATCGGGCAGGGACGCATCCATCCGCTGAACGCGCCGGTGCCGTCCGGCGATCACGTCTTCGTGCTCGGCGAGGATCAGCCCGGGCGCCTCTTCGAGCTCGAGCCCGATGACCACGCCGAGGTGACGCAGCAGACGGATCTGACCGACGTGGACCTCGTGCGCGCCACGCTGCGACTGCGCGTGCCCAAGACGCTGCACGTGGGCCTCGCCTGGGAGGTATCGATGATCGTCGACGGGGCCAAAGTGGCAGCCGCCACCTGCAAGCCAGGTTGCACCAGGGTGCTGACCGATCTCGCCGCCAACGTTTCGAAGGTCTCGGGGCTGCACGCGGTCGGCGTTCGGCTCGAACTCGTGCCGGTCCCGTAGGAGCGTCCGGTGCCAGTACTCGAGCTACCCGGACTCTACGCCGACACCGTCGCCGCCCAGATCGCGGCTGGGCGGCCGCTGCTCCTGAACCGCGACCCAGGGCCCGGCGAGCTCGGGGTACCGCTCGAATGGTTCATCGCGCTCGACATCGTCGACCCGGGCCCCGACGGAATCGATCGCCCGGTGACGCGCGTGCTGGTCGACGGCGTCTTGGCCTTCGAGGGCGGCGGCGCGCCGGAGTTCAAGCCTGGCTTCGACGGGCCGCGCGCAGCCGCACTACAAACAGCGGACACCCTTCGCGTCGTGCTCGACCCAACCACGCCTTTCGCGAGCCAAGCGCTCGTCACCGTTCGCGTGGTCACGGCAACCGCCGGAGGTGCCTTCGCGCTCGACGAGACGTACTCGTTCGTCGCCGAGGACCGCACGCCTCCGAAGGTTGTCGGTGCGCAGGCCATCGCGCCAAAGGTCGTGCGCGTCGGCTTCGACGAAGAAGTGCTGGTGACCGATCCGTTGGGCTTTGCCTTCGTGGCCCTGGACCTGCCAGCGGTGCCGGTGGCCCCAGTGGATGCAATCAGCGAGGGTGCTGCCGTCCGGGTCACCGTGGACACGGAGCTCACGCCCGATGTTCGCTACCAGGTGACGGTCACCGGTGTCGAGGACCAGAAAGAGAACGCGGTCGTTGTGCCCGATGACGTGGCGGTGTTCAGCGGATACCGGTCACCTCGACCGGCGGGGCGGCGCTTCGATCTGTGGTCGATGCTGCCGAGGCACAACCGGCGCGACGACGTGACCGGTGACCTACGTCGTTTCATCGCGTGCCTGCAGGAGGCACTCGACCTGTTGCTCGCCGAAGGTGATCGCTTCGGCGACGTCTTCGACATCGAGCGAGCACCAGAGGGCTTTCTCGACCTCATCCTCCACGACCTGGGCAACCCGTTTCCGTTCGACCTCGACCAGCTCGACAAGCGTCGACTCGCCTCGGTGCTCGTCGAGATGTACCGACAGAAGGGCACGGCGATCGGGATCGAGAACGCGATCCGTTTCTTCCTCGGCATCGACATCACCGCCATCACGCCCTTCAACGGGACCACGCTGGTGCTCGGCGAGTCCGAGCTGGGGGTCGACTGGGAGCTGGGCCCCTCGGATCGCTTCGCGCGCTACGCCTTCGACGTCGAGGTGGACATCCCGCTGAGCACGACCGAGCGGAGCCAGATCCGCGCCATCGTCGACTACCTCAAGCCCGCCCACACCCACTTCGTGGACCTAAACGAGCCCATGCCCCCGGCCTTCATCGACCACTGGGAACTCGGCTCGAGCGAGCTCGGCGAGACGACTGAGCTGCACTGATGACCCGAGCTATCGGAACTGCCGCTTCTGAGCTGCGAGAATCCCGCTGCGCACGCCCTCGTCGACGGCGACGACAACCAGCTCTATCCCAAACGTCTTCGCGAACTCCCCATCCCAACCGTTCTCGAAGTGGGCGACGGCATCCGGGTCGATCACTGCGAGTACCTTTCGGCATGCCTTGGCCAGCCGTCGCTCAGCAAGGAGAAGCTTGGCCATGTCTCGTGAGAGCTTCCGCATCTGCCCCGACTTCGACTTGCCGACGCGGGCGAAAATCTCGACGAGCACGGGCGGGGGACCTGTCGCAAAGGCATCCAGCTTGAGCCCCGCGAGGGAGGCTGGTGGAGCAGAGAACGACACGGCGAGCTGACGCGACAGCGCCGAGCGGATCAACGCCTCGGCAGTCTGTTGTTCGGCACTGGTCGATGGGTGCCCCGGCTCGCTCATTCGCCGATCTTCCCATGCCTTGGCGACCAGCCCAAGGCTCCGTGTGCTGTCCCCACCCAGGCCGTCGGGCGCTTTGCCCCTCTGGGAGACCCATCTCCGAGGGCAACCGATGGCAGACCGTCTCGACTACTACTTCCGCCAGAAGGTCACCGAGGCCGAGTTGGACCTCGCCTTCCAGCTGCTCGAGAAGGCCGACCGAAACCTGGCGGCCGACATCGGGGTCTACGGCATCATCAGCGGGGCTGAGCCGACGCCGCACTCGCCCGTCCCGAATCTGACCATCGACCTGACGGCACCGGGACGCGCCTACGACAACCTCGGCCAGCGCATCTTCTTCGGCACCGGACAGACGGTGGACTGCGCCGTCGACTTCGCGGGCATCCCCACCGATGTCCCCTCGGCCGGGCAGGAGCGCTGGCTGGGGATCTACCTCAAGTTCGATCGCTTGCTGTCTGACCCGCGGACCGACGGCAACTCGCAGCAGGTGTTCTTCCGGCGCGACGAGTTGTTCCAGATCGTCGTGCGCCAAGCACCACCCGGACCAATCGGGTCCGCCGCGAAGGTAGCCCTTCAGCCCGACGAGCTTCTGATCTGCGACGTCTTGCGAGGCAATGCCCAGACCCAGATTCTTACGCCCGACATCGACACGTCCAGGCGGCAGGCCTTCATCTTCGCGCAAGGCGACGCGGTCCAGGTGGTGAGCGGGAGCTGGACGACGCTCCAGCCGGCAGTGGATACGGTGCAGGCGTCGCTCGATGAGGTCGACGCTGAGCTGACCGATCACTTCACCGGCGCAGCTCGTCGGCACGCCGCCACGGCCATCGACATTCCCGCTCACGGATTCGTGGCGGCTACCAACGTCGAGGGCGCCATCCATGAGCTCGTCGATGACCTGTCTTCGACCGCGTCGGGAACACCCGGAGCGCAGAAGGTCGGGGCCGACGCGGTCGCCGGTACGCCCAATGCGCTGCCCGCTGGCAATGTCGACGGCCAGCTCTCGCAGCTCCTGGCGTGGATCAACGCCCATGTGGGTGCGGCCGCGGGTGCTCACGCGGCGAGCGCCATCGCGGCCGTCGCCCACAACTACATCGCCGGCACCAGCGTCCAGGCGCAGCTCCAGGAGATCGTCACCGACCTGGGCTCGCAAGCGGCAGGCACGGCCGGCGCATCACGCATCGGAGCAGATGCCGTCGCCGGGAGTCCAGGTGCGCTTGCGGCCGGCACCGTCGACGCCCAACTCGCCACGCTTCTCAGCGCCACCAATGACCATCTGAACGATGCCACCGGCGCGCACGCTGCCTCGGCCATCTCCGTCGCGGACGCGGGCGGCAATCTGACCGCCACCAACGTCGAGAGTGCGCTCGCGGAGATTCTCGACGCCTTCGAGGACGACCACTTTCGCGGCAACGAAGGCAGTGCAGGACAGCACCGCACCATTCGTCAGCCCAACCTCGGCGGGACCAAGGCGCTGCTCTGGGACGCGCTCGGTGTCGGCGGCGCGGCGGGTCGGCTTCGCGTCTACGCCGACACAACGTCCATCTGGTTCACGATCAACGCCTCGTGGGACGGCTCGCAGTGGGTCCGAGATTCAACGAGCTGGTTCTCCGGGGGCTTTCGCTTCTCGCGCTCCGACATCGAGTTCCTGCACGAGGACAGCTTCGCAGCGACGTTCACGACGTGGACGAGTACTTGGACGCTGCCGATGAGCAGCACCGTCAACTCGGGCCTCGTGCTCTCGGGAACGGCGCAAGAGATCGGGCGCCTCGGCATGGAGTGGTCGAACTCGGACAACGCGACTCGGTCCCTCGCTGGCGGCGGTGCCGTCACGTTTCGCGCACGGTTTCCGGCCACGCCCTCATCGATCACGTTCTCGGTCTCAAGCGCGAGCTCCGGCTTCTCGGGCTCGCCGAGCACCTTCTTCGCCGACCGCGATGGGTTCGGCTTCTTCAGTTACCAGAGCATCTCGGGATTCGGGACCGCTTGGTGGTTCGGCACGTACACCGCGATCGCGTGAGGAGGAACGCATGGCCATCCACGAAATCACCACCACCGACGTTCTCCAGCGCTGCGAGTCGTGCAACGACGAGCATCGCGTGCTCATCGATGACCTTGAGGTCGGCGTCGCACGCGACCAACAGGTTGACGGCCGGATGGTCCCGATGCCGCCGTGTCCGGTGTGCGCCGCGGTCGAGTTCCTGGTGCGGGCCCCTGACAACGAGCCCGAGCATCCGTCGCAGGGTTCGTTCGGGCACCTGCACAGGATGATGGTCGACGAGCTCCACGCGCAGCTGGTCACGCGCGGAAAGGTCAACGCGGCCGTTCGCGACGGCGAGGGCAATGTTCCACCTTCGCTCGCGAAGCCGCTCTCGACCGAAAAGCGGAACCGCTGGTTCTCCAAGGGTCTTCGTGCTCGTCGCAAGGTCGAGCAGCCTGAGGGCACGCCGGTGGAGAACAGCCAATGAGCGACGCACTGGATACACTCATCGTCGCTGGTGCCGACGTGCAGGCACCCGCTGGTTTGCGCGTTCGAAACTACCGCGACCCAGAGGTCACGCACTTCGCCGGCCGTGACCGCACCGGTCGAGTCGTCAACGAGCTTATTCTCCACGAGACGGTCACGCGCAGTGTCGCGTCCACGGTGAAGGTGCTGCTCAAGCGCAAGCTGGGCGTGCAGCTCATCGTCGGCCCGGACGGCGAGGTGACGCAGCACGGAGACCTGGCGCACGATCGTCTCGCCCACGCCGGCGGCCACAACGGACCGTCGGTGGGCATCGAGGTCGTCAACCCCTACTACCCGAAGTACGCCAGCGCGAAGCTCCCCTGGAAGCGCACCATCGATGCGCCGTGGGCTCATGAGCAGCGTTACGTGGTGCCGACGCCGGAACAGGCCGAGGCCACCGCACAGCTCGTCCAGCTCCTGACAAGCGGCACCGTCGATGGGCTGTCGATCCCACGAGCCTGGCGCGGAATCTCCGGGGCGCGCCTTGCGATGAGCCGCATCTCCGATAGCGACCAGCGCGTGCCCGGCGTGTACGCACACACGTACTTCCACCATGCCGACGGGGCGTGGCTCGCCCTCTACGCCTGGCTTCGCCTTGAAGCCGGAATGCCCGAATGCATCGCCTACGAAGAAGCCATCCGTCGCGCCACCGGTGTTCGCCGGCACGTGGATCTCAGCGACGTCATCGCGCAGGCCGTCGTATGAACCCCTCCGGCCTCGCCACCTTCGCCGAGATTTTGCAGGCCACCGGTCCCTACGGACTCGTGGCCGTTCTCGGCTGGGCGTTCTGGCGGATCAACGAGAAGAAGGACCGCGAGCTCAAGGCTCTGCACGAGAGAATCGTCGCGTTCGCCGAGGCTCAGACCGCCGCGATCATCAAGGTCGAAGCGGCCCTCGTGGCGCTTCGCGATGCCATCGAGGACATGCACGACCGGTGACCCCGGCTGGGCGCGCGATGGAGCCGACGTCATCGCGAACATGCAGGTCCCGATCCACATCGCGCGCCAGATTCCGCCGAGTTGTTGCCCAGTTCCGGGGCGCGGAAAAGAGGTCAGATTCTGCGTCGAATCGCCTTGAGCTGTTCCGGAAGCGACGCCTGTATGTCCTCACGATCGGGACGCGACGAAGCCCGGCGAAACGGAGGACACGATGAAGAAGACGCTCGGCACGGTCACCACCTACCACGGCAACGAACACCGGTATCTGCGGGACCACGACGTCCGCATCATCGCCGTGATCAAGAACGCCGCCCGGCCCGACTACGACCCGGATGCCGACGACGGCTACCTCACCGACGAAGAAGACATCGCGCGCCGGGGCGGCGTCACGGCCGACGACCGCGTCGAGGTGCAGCCTTGGATCGAGAAGGAGGAGCGCTTCAGCTTCGTGTCCAGCGACCCACGCGCCATCGACCTCGACTGCTTCAAACACCTCGCCAACCGCGAGGCCTGACACAGACCGCCCGGTGGTGCTCGCCGGGTGGTCCGGCGGAAGCCTCCGGGCCCAACCACACCGGAGGACAACATGAACAAGGAAAACAAGAAGCGGATGCGCATCATGGAGGAGCTTCGCCTGCCCGAGCTGCAGGCCCGGTTCAAAGACATCGTCGGCGAGGCCACGCGGTCGCCGAACAAGAAGTTCCTGCTACGGCGCATTGCCGAGGCCCTCGAAGCCCAGGAGCACGAGGCACCGGCGGCCGCTACAGCCGCAGTCGAGCATGCGACGCCCGAGCCGGCGGCGAACGACGGCGAGGCTACGGCCGAGACGGGCAACGAGAAGAAGCTCAGCAAACTCTCGGTCGACGAACTGCAGGCGCTCTACATCGAGGTCGTCGGTCGCGACACCGGCTCGAGCGACCGCCGCTACCTCATCTGGAAGATCCGCGAGGCCAGGAAGGGCCGCATCCCGGTCGGCCCGGTCCGCCGCCGCCACGCCGACGGCGAGGCCCCGGACATGAAGGTGCTGCCTCTGCGTATGGAGGCCGAGGTCGTCGCCCGCCTCGACGAAGCCCGCGAGCGCCTCGGGCTCAAGACCCGTATGGACCTCTTCCGCAAGTCGCTGGCCGAGTACCTCACCGCTGCCGGCGAGCACGAGGTCGCCCAGCTCTTCACCGAGCAGGGATGACCGCCGGCAACCACGACAAGCGGCGCCTCATCGAGTGGCTCCGGGCCGAGACGGCCCGGGCCACCGGCCGCCGCTACCAGATCGACTTCGACATCCTCGACGTCCAGAGCCTGCGCGAGCTCGTCCGCCTCATCCGCGACCTCGACCACGAGAAGCAGGCGTCAGTGAGCCGGGCCCGGCTGATGCCTTGGCGGCGATAGGGTCACGCGTGGCGTGCCGGAGTTGCCCGGATCACGCGTGTTGTCCGCCACGGACAACTGCTCCGTTCTGGGCAACACCCCCAAGGGCCCAGAAGCTCGGGCCGGGCTGGCGCTCCGGTGCGGGGAACAATATTGTAGCCTGAGGTGTTGTCTGGGGTGTAAGATTCAGTGTAAGGAGGAGCCCATGAAGCGCAAGTGCCGGTACGTGCCCTTGTCCAAGCAGCCGCTGGTGCTGGTTCTGGGCCAGGTCCGCTTCAGCCCCGTCCGCCAGATGGCGGACTATATCCCCGCAATTCAAGAGGAATTTCGGCGACACGGTTTCCCGCTGGAGCGCGCCGGCAAGATCCAGCAGCTCATCTTCGGCCCGGGCGGCGGCGTGCCAGTGCAGGTGGTCGAGCAACAGCGCTGGGAGTACCGCACCAAGGACGAGACCTGGAGCGTACTCGTGATGCAGGACAGTGTCGTCCTGCAGACCACCTCCTACGAGAGGTTCGAGGGCTTCGCGGAGAAGCTCCTGCACGCCGTCCGAACGGTCCTGGCCAAGACCGAGCATGACCAACTGGGTGTCGTCCAGCGGGTCGGGCTTCGCTACGTGGACGTGGTCCAACCTCGCGACGCGGAGGACTTCCGTTTCTATCTGCGGCCCGGCTTCCACGGCGTGGCGGACGAGGTCTTCAAGACGGAGACCCACCGCTTGCATGTCGAGAGCACCGGCAAGACTACCGTCGGGGATGTCGACGGCACGATGGTCGTCCGCGTGGTTCAGAACGATCAGGGCTTCTCGTTGCCGCCGGACCTGCTTGGGGCGGCACCGAAGCACACGCCGCGAGCGAAGTCAGGCGAGCTCATCACTCTGGTCGACATGGACCACTACATCGAGGGAACCTTCGATCCCAACGCCGACTGGATCGTGGCCAGGGCGTATGAGATGCACGACCATCTCGTGGAGACGCTTCACGATCACGTCGTAACCCCGGAAGCGATCGAGGTGTGGAAGTGACATCGACCATCACCTACGCCGAGTACGAGGCCGCGAGACAAGCGAGCGCGCTGCTCGCCGGTCAATCCAGCTTCGTTCCGAACAGCAGCGAGGAAGCATGGATGGCGGTCCTGAAGCCCGTGGGTTCCGGGAGTTCGGGCGTCGTCACGCTCGTCACGGACTACGGTCCAATCCTGCCGCACATCGGCTCGAGTTCGTTCGTCGTCGATCGCAGGCCGGCGCGCGTCCGCACGTTGAAGCTCGTGCGGTCCGAAGTCACGGACGAGTTCCGTAGCGTGATCGCGTTACCCGTCGTCGAGCAGATGCAGGAGCTGCTTGCGGCACTCTCGATCAACAAGTCCCAGCTCGCCGAGATTCTGCGGGTGACGCGGCCAACGATGTACGACTGGTTCCAGGGCAAAGAGCCCAACGCAGCGAACGCCGACCGGCTCCACGCGCTTCTTTGCATTCTCACTCGAGCGTCCGTTGCTGGCGCTGCGCCGCTCAACGCGCGCTTCGTGCGAAAGCCAACGGAGTTGGATTCGCCGTCCATCATCGAGCTCCTCGCGGAAGAGGACCTTGATGAGGATCGCATCGTACAGGCCATTGAGCAGGCGCGGACCCTCGGAGAGACGGCGTCCAACAAGAGAGCGAGTCGTGAGGGCCGTCTGCGCGGGCTCGGGTTCGAAGACCCAACGGACGACGAGCGTCGAGAACGACTCGCACGGAATGCGGCTCTGAAGAATTGGCCCGAGCGGTAGAACATGAACCAGCCCTTCGACAGCGACGCGATTGCGAAGCTGGGCTGGCGTCAGGGCGCAATCCTCGACGCCAAGCTGGCCAAGAGCGCGCGCGAGCAGGCCCCGGCCGCGGTGAGCGTCGATGACGGCGATTGGCTCATCGTCACCAGCCACGACTGCGACATCGTCAACTTCAGCCTCACCAAGGAACCCGTCGTCGAGGTGATGCGCACGAGCGTCTTGCCAGCGAAGAAGGCGGACAAGCAGCAGTCGTCGGGCAGGAACCCACGCACGATGCAGCTGGCCGTTGGCCACGGCGACGACGACGACCCGGTCGTGCTCTCCCTCTCGGTCCATGAACGGTGGTTCGTCCCGAGAGACTTGCTTCTTCAAGAAGCCCCTGCGCGCCACCTGCCCGACAAGGAGCGTCGACTGGTCGCGGAGTGGCTCGCAAAGCGGTACATCCGCGCGGCCTTCCCGACAGCGTTCGATCTTCGTTGGCGCGCCAAACTAAAGGACTGGCAGAAGCTCCTCAAGAAGCACAGCGAGTGGATCCAGGGTATTTACCTTCGCCTGTCAACGCACGACGAGCTGGCGGATGAGAAGCCGTACAAGTGCCACCTTCTCGTTGCCGTCCCGCATCAGAAGCGAGCCGGCGCAGCCTGGCCCAAGAAGCGGGACGAACTCGAGCAAGCGATCAAGACTTTCTGGGATCAGTTCAAGCCCGGGATCGAGTGCGCCGGTGTTGAGCCCCTCGGCACAGACGAGATCACGCTCGCGGACCTTGACGCGTACCTGCGGTTCGATGCCGACTGGGTGAGCTTCGACGACGATACGCCGGTCACGCCGATCGACGCCGACATGATCTCCTGAGCTTACGGCCGACGCTCCGGCCACTCCCCGAGCACCGTCCAGTCCCGTCCACGCTCGGGGACATCGATCGCCACGAGGTTCCCGGGCATCCGCACCTTGTTCAGGCCGATGCACGGCACGCCGTCGATCTGCGAGTCGACGCGGGTGTGGTGGTGGCCGAAGAAGCAGACCCGGGGACGAGTGCCGCGCACGAGGTCGTCGAGGCCGATGGCCTCGCTCGCCCAGTTGAGACCGCGCCGGTGCCGAGGAAACACGACGCCCGCCGGCGCGTCGTGAGTGAGGAGGAGATCGACGCGTCGCCGCGCGAGCAGCACGTCGATGTCTTCGCGGGTGTAGTGCCGCTTGGCGTAGCCCTGGAGATCCTTCGAGCGCCGCTCGTAGTTCGAGGGGCCGTAGCAGCCGCCGACGCCACCGACCGTGACCCCGCCCAGGTCGAACGTCGTCCCGTTGCGTAGGTAGAAAAGGTTCGGGAGCACCTCAGAGTCGGACTGCGCGTCGAGCCAGACGAAGTCCTCGTGGTTGCCCTTGATGAACAGGGTGCGGCGCGGGGCTTCCCGGTGCTCTGACCACCAGGTGGGGAAGTCGCCGGCACCGTCATGCTTCTTGGTGGCCTTGTCGATTCGGGTCTCGTCCGGCCACACACCGAAGTCGCCGACATGCAGCACCCACTCGAAGCGCACGCCGAGCGACTCCTCGAAGGCGAGGACGTCCTCGAAGAGCCGATCGAGGGCTCCGTGGATGTCGCCGGCGGCGCAGATGATCATGGCTCGTCCACCATGCCCGCTGTCGGCGGGTAGTCCAAGCTCGGCGGACTGACCAAGTGACCAAGTTCGCCATGGGGCCACCGAGCTTGGTCACTGACCAAGTCGCGGAGATAGGCTCACCGGCGTTGAGCCTTTTCGCCGCCCGACGTGCCGAGCGGCGACGGCCGCCCACGTTCGCCCGCGTGCCCCGGTCACGCCGAAGCCGGGCCCTGGCTGCCTCGGCCAGCTAACCCGGCCACCACGGGCCGCACAGCGCCCACGGTCGCGCGCCAACCGGCGTCTCTGGTGGCTCTCAGCCCAAGTGCCCGAGAAGAATGAGGTCCCGAGTTGATATCCACTCGTGCATCAAATCCGGCTCTCGCGGGCGGTTCGTCTAAGCTAGGCGCTACCCGAGCTACAGTGGGTTCAGGCAAACAAGCCTGACCCGTTAGTTCACAGAACCCCGATCGGTCGCTGCCGATCGGGGTTTTGCTTTTCTGGATCGATGCCGCGCAGTTGCACGCGCGCGGTGATCACGCCCCGCGCGCCGGAGAGAATGCTGGAGAGAACGCCCTCGGCCGGGTGGTCGCCGCCGGCGGCCGATCGAGGCTCTGGAGAGGCCAGAGACCGGCCTCGCTCTCTGGTTTCCTACGGCGTCAATCTACGGTTGGCGGGCGTGATCGGAGACTGA
>JBDRTQ010000256.1:0-2533 GCA_043823885.1 Candidatus Eiseniibacteriota bacterium
AGCATCGAGATAAGCCTCCGCGCACGCACGAAGGAAGAGCTCTTCACGGAGATGGCCACTCTCCTCAAGAAGAACCCGGCGCTCGAGAGCGTTGATACGAGCACGGTCCTCAAGGCCCTCAACGAGCGGGAGAAGACGGCGACGACGGGCGTGGGCAAGGAAGTCGGGATCCCGCACGGGAAGCTGATGGGTCTGTCGGGCATAGCCGCCGCCATCGGCGTGTCAAAGCGAGGTATCGAGTACGGCTCGGTGGACGGGCTGCCGGTGCGCTTCGTCGTAGCGATGGTCGCCCCGCCGGAAGAGGCCAGAGATTACCTGCGTATTCTCGCGAAGGTCGCGCGACTGCTGTCCGACCCATCGTTCACGGAAACGCTGGTCACCGCCTCGTCGCGGGCCGAGATCCATGACCGGATCAGGACGATGGAGGCGGCATCGACAGCCGTCGCGACGACGGAGGAGCAGAGACTGCTGCTGTTCGAGCTTCGGGACCCCGACTACTTCGACGCCGTCGTGGAGTACTTCACGGAGATCGGCGGCACCAGCGCGACCGTGCTCGACGCGCGCAACGTCGAGGGATTCCTGACCAGGGTCCCCCTGTTCTCGGACTTCGCGAGGGTCTTCACCGAGGGCCAGGCGTTCGGTCACATCTTCCTCCTGACCATCGACAAGGGAGCCGTGGAACGATTCGTCGCCGGACTCGAGGACATAGTCGGTGACTTCACCGAGGAAGGCCGTGGCATCGTGGTGACCTTCCCCATCGACTACGTCAAGGGGAAGCCCAGCAAGCTGGAGTTCTAGCCCCGCGAACCCCGCTGCGTCGTCTGCAGGTCGCGCGGACACAGGTCGCTAACACACAGGTCGCGCGGACACTTGCCGAACTGAACATTACGTGGTATAATGGCTGCGCGTGCGGCAGATGATGCGCGCGCTTCCGCACTTCCCCTCCCTGCACGACGGAAGGAGCGCCCACTTGCGCCTCATCGCCGCGCTGTGCCTCAGTTTGCTGCTTGCCGTATCCGGATCACTCGCCGCCCCGAAGCACGCAGAGGACACCGCGCTTACGCTCACGCCTCCCCCGGCGGGCAGGGCCATCCTGTTGTGGCACGACGACAACGAGGACGGCGGGCTCGGCTGGACTCACGGTGACAACACGGCCACGGCCACGGCCCACTTCCACGTGGACACCTACTACTCGTGGCCGGGAGGCGACTACTCGTACTGGTGCGGCGAGTTGAACCCCGCCTTCACAGGCGGAGACGGCTACGGCAACTCATGGGACGAGCGGCTCCACCTGCCGCTCGTGGACCTGAGCAGCCCGTCGTCCACCTACCCGGTGCTTACGTACAGGTTCAGACACGACTCCGAGCCCGACTACGACTACACCTACGTTCAGGCGGAGAGCCTGGGCAACTTCGTCAGTCTCAACAGGGGCTACGACGGCTCGAGCGGAGGGTGGCAGGACATCGGCGTCTACGGGTTCGTGCTCCTCGGCTACGACAACCCGCTCGCCGTGCGCTTCCGTTTCATCTCGGACGCGGCGTACTCCGACGAGGACGCGGTCTACGATTCCGACGCCGGACCCTTCCACGTCGACGACATCAAGATCTTCGACTACTACAGCGGACACGTCTACTTCTTCGACGACGCCGAGGACGGGGTCGGGCAATGCACTGCCGTGCTGCCGCCGTCGGCGGGTGACTACTGGCACCTCGTCGAGAAGCCATGCTCTGCTTCTTCGGACCCGCACGCCTGGTGGTGCGGGGACGACGCCGACACCACGCTCATACCGCCAGGCCTGGACAACTGGTTGATGACGCCGGTGGTCGATCTTGCGGGCGCGCTGGCAACGACGCTCCGGTTCATCCTGCATGTGGAGGTCCCGACCGTCGACGACGACCACTGGACCGAGGAAGTCACGATGGACGGCGGCGACACGTGGTACCACACGGGGACGTACTGGGGCGACTACGAATCGTGCGCCGGATGGAGCATCAGGGCGATACTCCTCGGGATCGACCTCGTCCCCTACGTGACGGCGGAGGACATGTTCGCGTTCCGGCTGACCATGCACACGAACGACAACGGGTGCGGCCCCGGCGCGGGCGGTGGCGCGGGAGTCGTGCTGGACGACGTTTACCTCGAGGGGTACGTGTCGCCGGTCGAACCGAGCAGCTGGGGTTCAATCAAGGCGATGTACAGGTAACAGACGCTGACCACGGCGCGATCCGGCGCCGCGGAGGAGCCGGGCCTTACACGGGAGGTAGCTGGTGTTCAGATGCGGGAGACTGGTCGCAAGCATGGTGCTCATGGTGCTCGTTGCGGCGTCAGTGGCGTGGGGGGCAGCAGGAGGAACCATCCACCTCGTAACGCACCCGTTCAACCCGGCCGGCGGCGAGCCCGTGCTCGACGGGTGGCTCAGGGCGGAGCAGCCCGAACCTGGCGAGGCCGGCTACTACCTCGTTCAGCTTGCGGGATCCTCGACGGCCGAGCGCAAGGCGGCTGTGGAGGAGCTCGAGGGTGAACTCATAGCGTA
>JBDRTQ010000257.1:0-3117 GCA_043823885.1 Candidatus Eiseniibacteriota bacterium
GCCATCGTGGTCGAAGACGATGCGAACGCACCCGGGCACGCCGGGCGTCTGAAGCTGTTCATGGACGAGGACGAACTGCTCGGGCTGCACCGCCGGCTCGCGAGCAAGCTCTTCCGTCTCGTCAGAAAGAGGAGCGGCAAGATCGTCCAGTTCGACCGCAAGAAGATCACGACGGCCATCTTCAAGGCCGCGGAGGAAGTAGGGGGCAAGGACCGCGAGATAGCCGAGCGTCTGACCGACGAGGTCCTGCTCTACCTCTACACCGAAAAGGGGGATAACCTTCCGGAAGTAGAGGAGATACAGGACGCCATCGAGAAGGTTCTGGTCGAGCGCGGGCACGCTCGGACCGCCAAGGCCTTCATCCTCTACAGAGACCGCCGGCACCAGGTTCGCCGCAAGGAGAAGACTCCCGACCTCGCAGGCCTCGAGAAGAAGCGATCGGCGAAGTCGTTCGACGCGACCGACATCGCGGTGTTCGTTCGCACGTCCGCCGACGACATGATCGTGTGGGATCGCGAGAAGATCATCGAGACTCTTGTACGAGAGGCGGCGCTCGATGTGACGACCGCGGAGAAGATCAGTCGCGAGGTGGAAGACCAGATCGTACTGAGCGGCATCAAGGTCATCACCGCTCCGCTCATCCGCGAACTCGTCGACGCGAAGCTCGTCGAGCACGGACTCGAATCGGCGCGACGCAAGCACACTCGACTCGGCGTTCCTCTGTACGACGCGGAGCGGATCATACTCACGCCGAACAAAGAGAACGCGAACATTCCGCACAACCCCGAAGCGACGAACATGACTCTCGCGGAGTCGATCAAGAAGCAGTACGCGCTCCTCGAGATCTTCAGCCAGGAGATCGCCGACGCTCACGCGAGAGGTGACATCCATCTTCACGACCTCGGGTTCATCGACCGGCCCTATTGCTCCGGTCAGTCTCTGGAGTACGTGAAGAAGTTCGGACTGTCGCTTCCGAACGCGCTCTCGATCGCGAAGCCCGCCAAACATCCGGAGATCCTGCTCGCTCATATGGTGAAGTTCTCCGCGGCGCTGCAGGGGCACTTCGCGGGCGCCATCGGCTGGGACGCCGTCAACGTCTTCTTCGCTCCGTTCCTCGAGGGGCTTTCCGACCGCGACATCCACCAGCTGGCCGAGATGCTCATCTTCGAGTACTCGCAGCAGAGCGTGGCGCGCGGCGGGCAGGCCATCTTCAGCGACATCAACATTTACTGGGAGACGCCCAAGCACTTCAGGAACGTCATGGCCATCGGCCCGGGCGGGAAGGAGACGGGGCGCACCTACGAGGACTACCAGAAAGACGCCCAGCGCTTCGCCATGGCGCTGTTTGACGTGTACAAGGAGGGCGACGGCACGGGCCGGCCGTTCTTCTTCCCCAAGCCGCTCGTGCACATCACCGACGAGTTCTTCAGGACTCCGGGCCACGAGGAGTTCCTGCTGCACATCAGCGACGTCGCGGCCGACAAGGGCAACACATACTTCGTGTTCGACCGGGGCGAGACAGCGAAGATCTCGGAGTGCTGCCGCCTTTCCTTCAAGCTCGAGCAGTCCGACCTCGACGATGCGAAGGAGCCGTGGCGGATGCGCTACTCGGCTCTCCAGAACGTCACGCTCAATCTGCCGAGGGCCGCGTACTACGCCGCCGGGGACGACGACAAGCTGTTCGGGAAGCTCGACGACGTTCTCGCTATCGCCGTCCGCGCGCACGAGCAGAAGAAGGCGCTGATTGAGGAGCTTCTCGCGATGGGTACTACGGGTCCGCTCGCTCTGCTGACAATGTCGCCGGACGGACAGCAGTATCTCCGGATGCATCGCGTGACCTATCTCATCGGTCTCCTCGGTCTCAACGAACTCGTGCAGAGTCACACCGGTTACGAGCTTCATGAATCGGAGGAAGCGTTCCGACTTGGGCTCCGCGTCATCGCGCATCTCAAGCTCGCGTGCGATAAGGCGTCCAGGGAGACGGGGATGCGGTTCGTCCTCGAGCAGACGCCGGCCGAGTCGACCGCCTACCGAATGGCGAAGCTCGACCTCGAGCACTTCCCGGGCGACGCCGAGCGCGTGGTCAAGGGGAACATGGACATCGGCGAGGTCTACTACACGAACTCGACCTTCCTCAACGTGTCGCATCCGATCAGTCCGATAGAGCGCGTCAAGAAGGAAGGGATGTTCCACGACATGATCGAGGCGGGCGCGCTGTCGCACATCTGGATCGCGGACACCAGGCCGTCAGCGCAGGCAGTTGCGAGTTTCGTCAGGAAGACCTTCGATCACACCCGCAACGCGCAGATAGCCTTCTCTCCCGAGTTCACGACCTGCAACACGTGCATGAAGGTCTCGAGGGGGCTCGTGGACACGTGTCCGCACTGCGACTCTTCCGAGGTTGACGGCATTACGAGGGTCACCGGGTATTTCTCAAAGATCTCGGGCTGGAACAAGGGCAAGCAGGGCGAACTGGACGACCGGTTCAGGGGCGGCGTCAAGTGAAGCTCTTCTTCTTCGTCAAAGAAGACTGCGAGGCCTGCAAGAACGCGAAGGAGAAAGTCGCTTTCTTCCTCGACAAGTGGGGAGCGACCGATTCGGTCGCGACCGAGGCCATCAACCTCGATACCGAGGGGGGGCTCGTCGAAGCGGCGATGAACGGCGTCGCCGACGTGCCGACGATAGTCCTCCAGCACGACGGCAGCGAGGTGGCAAGATGGGAGAAGAAGGCGCCCCCGTCGGACGAGCTCAGAGCCAAGCTCGGGCTCTAACAGTCTCTCCGCCACCCCCGGCCCCTCTGCCGGGGGATAAGCCAGCCCCGAAAACTGGTGTGCGTCATTCCGGGCGCGTGCTATAATCCCCGCTCAAGGTCACACGATCGGTTGCGCGGCAGCGGCTCGCGCACATCATCGTCCGAAGGGAGGCTGACAGAATGAGGCTTCGGAATATGGCAGCATGCGCGCTCGTCGCGGCCATCGCCGTCGGCGTGCTGGCGGCCGGCTGTGGGGGCGGCGGTACGGGCGGCAGAGAGATCATCATCAACGATCCTGTGCAGCTGACGCGCACGTTTGAGAACGGCCAGACGGTCAAGTACAAGCTGTCGTCCGCGGGTGAGAT
>JBDRTQ010000258.1:0-3603 GCA_043823885.1 Candidatus Eiseniibacteriota bacterium
TCGGGTCTCGTACGAGCCCTCGAGGTGAGAAGCGAGATGCTTCTACTTCTATTCGCGTATCCTGTCGTCGCGGCGCCCCAAGTGGTGGGCGATACTGGACTCGAACCAGTGACTTCTTGCATGTCACGCAAGCACTCTAACCAACTGAGCTAATCGCCCCGGCGTTTGCCGCGCTGCCGGCCGGAAGCACGTCTCCCGCCGGAACAACAAAGGTATCCGCTCGAGGGGCCGCTGTCAAGCTCCAAGCGGACGCAGGCCGGGACGCAGGCGGACGCAGGATGCCCGGAAATCCTCAGGCAGCGGGCCTCCGGAAGCCGACAACGCGTATCTCCGTCATCTCCTCAACGGCGAATCGGGGGCCCTCGCGGCCCAGCCCGCTGTCTTTCTGACCCCCGTAGGGCATCAGGTCCACCCTGAACGTGGGCACGTCGTTGACCATCACGCCGCCGCACTCTATCTCGTGCGCGGCGCGGAGCGCATCCTCGAGACGGTCCGTGTAGATCCCGGCCTGCAGACCGTACGCGGAGTCATTGACCGTGGCGATGGCCTCGTCCAGCGTGTCGAACGGCCTGACCGCCATGACGGGCGCGAACGCCTCGTCCCTCCAGACCCTCGCGTCGCCCGGCACGCCCGTGAGCACCGTCGGCTCGAACAGCGAGCCCGTGCGCGCGCCGCCGACCACTACCTCCGCGCCCGCGTCACGGGCTAAGGCCACCCACGACTCCGCTCGCGCGGCCTCCCCCTCATCGATCATGGGGCCGACGTCGGTCCCGTCGGACAGCTGGTCGCCCACGACCAGCGAACGGGCGACCGCACACGCGGCCTCGAGGAACCGCTCCATCACTCCGCGCTCGACAACGACTCGCTGGACCGAGATACAGACCTGCCCGGCCAGCGCGAAGGCGGCTCGCGCGGAGCGTTCTGCCGCCGCCTCGACGTCGCATCTCTCAGTGACGATCACGGCCGAGTTCGATCCCAGCTCCATGGCGGTCTTCTTGAGACCGGCCGACGCGACGATGGTCCTGCCCACCGACGGACTGCCGGTGAACGTCACCATCCGGGGCCTCCGGTCACTGACCAGCCTGCTGCCCACGCTGCCGCCCGACCCGGTAACGACCGAGAGACCCTCCGCGGGCATGCCGGCCTCGTAGAGGATCTCACCGAGCGCGATACCGGTCAGAGGAGTTGCGCTCGCCGGTTTGAGGATCACGGAGTTCCCGGCCGCTATCGCGGGCGCGACCTTGTGTGCAGCCAGGTTCAGAGGGAAGTTGAACGGGGTTATCGCGACTATCACGCCCAGCGGAACACGCAGGTAGAACCCGAAGCGGTCACGGCCGGTGGGGGCGCCGTCGAACGGCACCACCTCGCCGGCCAGGCGGCGGGCCTCCTCCGACGCCACGCGGAACGTCTGGACCGCGCGCCCGACCTCGCCCCGGGCTTCGTGGAGGGTCTTGCCGGACTCCGACGCTATCGTCCGCGTCAGCGGCTCTTCTCTCGACCCGATCAGCTCCGCCGCCCGCGCCAGCACGGCGGCCCTGTCCACGCGCGGGAGCCTCCGCATAACAGACGCGCCCTCCTCTGCGACGGAGAGCGCCAGCTCCACCTCTTCTTCTGTCGCCTCGGGGACGGTGCCGACGACGGAGCCGTCGAAAGGATTCCGGACCTCGACGTCCGGGCCGTCACCGACGGACCTGCCACCTATCAGCATCTTCACGCTCGTCCGCCTCCAGGCGGTCGCGTCACTCCCGTCCGCCGTTCAACGCCACAACCTCCACGTCACCCTCCACCACGCGCGCTGCGACTATGCGCGCGTCGGGATTTGCCACCAGAAATCGCGCGAGGGGCTTGAGCAGGAGACCCTCGACGGTCCGGCCGAGATTGCGCGCCCCGTACTCCCGACTCGCCCCCTTCTTCACTATCTTCGCCACCGCGTCGTCACTCACCTCGAGCGAGATGGAGCGGAGAGCCAGACGCTCGTGGATGCTCTCGAGGTGGATCTTGACGATCTCACGCAGCGCCTCGTCGGACAGCGGGTCGAACAACAGCACCTCGTCTACGCCGTCCATGAACTCCGCCGGGAAGAACTCCTCGATGGCGTCCTTCGCCTGCTGGAGGTAGCGATCGCTCCTGTTGTGGTTGGTGGCGCCGAACCCGACGGCGGCTGCGCCGTCGTCGTCCCGGGCCGGGACGATGTTCTCGGAGTTGGAGGTCATGATGATCGTGGAGTTCGACAGTGACAACTTCGTCCCGTGGCCGTTCATGATGTGCCCGTCGTGAAACATCTGCGTCAGCATGACGGCAACGTCCAGGTGCGAGCGCTCTATGTGCTCGAAGACGATCACGGAGTGCGGGTGCCTTGCGACCGCCGCCGTCAGCTCACCCTCGAGTTCCTTCTCGCCCAGCTTCACTCCGACCAGACGGGACAGCCCGTCCTCTCCGGCGTACCTCGTCATGTTGAACGCCAGGAATCGTGACTCACTCCCGTACAGCTCCTCGGCCAGGGCGAGTGCGAGTTCGGTCTTGCCGACGCCGCTCGGACCGACGAACAGGAACACGCCGTCCGGCCGCGCCGGAACCGCGTTGAGATTGAGCTTGGTGACGCGGATCACGTCAGCGAGTTTCTTGATGCAGGCGTCCTGCCCCCTGATCCGCTTGCGAAGTCCCTCCTCCAGACCGACGAGTTCCGAGTGCATCGCACCGGACAGCTTGCCGGGAGGTATCCCCGTCCAGTCGGCGAGAGCGTCCGTCACCTGCTTGACACCGACGGTGGGGGCAGCATCGGAGCCCGTGGCCGACGTGGTCGCCTTGGAGGACGCGCGGTCCAGGAGTTCGAGCGCCTTCCCGGGAAGGACGCGCTCGCGCACGTATTCGTCGGAGAGGTCCACTGCCGCGTCGACCGCCTCCGCGTCTATCTTAACGCCGTGATACTCCTCGAGTCCGTGCGCGGCGTCCCTCAGGATCCCGACGGCCTTCTCCCTGCTCGGCTCGTTCACGTCCACGCGGTGCAAGAGGCTCTCGCACCACGGCTGGAATCGAAGCGCTTCGCGGTAGGACGAAGGCGTAGTGCTCCCCAGGAGGTAGAGGCCAGGCTGATGGCAGCCCATCTCAAGGAGGTAGGAGGCGTCGAAGAGGCCGGGCTGCGACCCGACCGCGGTCACACCCATGAAGTTGGCGATCCCGTTGAGGAACAGGATGACGTCCTCGCGGGCCGCGGCCTCTCTGAGAGCCGTGAAGACTATCTTCTCGAAGTCGCCGGCCTCTCGGACGCTGGCCAGGACTCTGTGGAAGGGAAGTTCAATGATGCGCCTGCCGGCCAGCCGGCGCGGGACATCGCCCCGCAAGATCTGACGGGCCAGCGTGAGGATCAGCGCCCTCTTGCCCACTCCGTCCGGGCCGACCAGGACTCCGGAGTGGCGATCGCGCCGCCCCAGTATCTCCTTGATCCGTCTGAGTTCGGTCTCCCAGAGCTCGCCGTCGAGCACCATCTCGAGCCCTGACGCAACCTCCGTCAGATCTATCCCGAGGTGGTCCAGGACCGACGGTCCGGGCTTCTCCGCCGCGCCGTCCGAGTCGGACAGCGTGGCCTCACCAGACTCCGCGCCA
>JBDRTQ010000259.1:0-4656 GCA_043823885.1 Candidatus Eiseniibacteriota bacterium
GTGGGCGACTTCGAGGGCAATCTCGGGAAGATCAAGAAGACGCTCGCGCTCGTTCGGGGCAAGCGGCCGGACCTTGTCGTGTTCCCGGAGATGTTCCTCACGGGCTACCCGCCGCAGGACCTTCTCGAGAAGGAGTGGTTCGTCGACAGGGCCGAGTCGGCGCTGTCCGCCCTCGCCAGGCTCTCGGAGGCGCACGCGGAGACCGGTATCCTGACGGGCACCATCTCCCGCAGTGAGCGCACGCCCGGGAAGGGCCTTCACAACTCCGCCGTCCTGCTGAAAGCTGGAGCAACGCTCTTCAGGCAGCACAAGATGCTGCTTCCCACCTACGACGTTTTCGACGAGGCGCGCTACTTCGACAGAGCGGACGCCGTTCGGCTCGTGGAGTTCGCTGGTGAGCGCCTGGGCGTATCGATCTGCGAGGATGCCTGGACCGACCCCGGACTCTGGAGGAGGCCCGTCTACGACGTCGATCCCGTCGCGGACGCGGCGGCCCTGGGGGCCACGCTCCTCATCAACCTCTCCGCCTCACCGTTCTCCGTGGGAAAGGACGTGGTCCGCCATCGCCTGTTCTCGAATCACGCCAGGAAACACGGCGTTCCGTTCATCCTCGTCAACCAGGTGGGAGGCAACGACGAGCTCGTCTTCGACGGCCACAGCATGATGGTGGGCGCCGACGGAGCGCTGGTCGAGTACCTGCCGGGGTTCGAGGAAGGCGTGCGCGTCGTCGACACGGCATCGACATCGGGAACCGAGTTCGTCGCGGAGAACCCGGTGGCCGCGGTACACGACGCCCTTGTCCTTGGACTGAGGGACTACGCCGCCAAGTGCGGCTTCGAGAGCGTGGCGGTCGGGCTGTCCGGCGGCATAGACTCGGCGGTCGTCTGTGCGCTGGCGGCAAGGGCTCTCGGGCCTGAGAATGTGGTCGGAGTCACCATGCCCTCGGCGTATTCGTCGGCCGGCAGCGTCAACGATTCCGTGGCGCTTGCCAGGAACCTCGGGGTGCGGTTCGAGACCGTCCCCATCTCGGACGTCCACGACGCCTATCTCGACACGCTGGGGCGCATCTTTCCGGTCAGTGAGGTGGACGTCACCGTCGAGAACGTCCAGGCTCGCATCCGGGGAAACATCCTCATGGCGCTGTCCAATCGGGAAGGCCATCTTGTTCTCTCGACGGGCAACAAGAGCGAGCTGGCCGTAGGCTATTGCACGCTCTACGGAGACATGAGCGGTGGCCTCGCGGTGATATCGGATGTTCCCAAGACGATGGTGTACGAACTGGCGCGCTACGTGAACCGAGAGCGCGAGTTGATCCCGAACGCCACGATCGAGAAGCCACCGTCGGCGGAGCTTCGCCCTGACCAGCGCGACCAGGACACACTGCCGCCTTACGAGACACTCGACAGGATACTGGCGATGTACGTCGACCACGGCATGTCACCGGCGGACATCGTCGCCGAGGAGCTCGACACGGAGACCGTTCGCTGGGTCATACGCGCCGTGAACGGGAATGAATACAAACGCAGGCAGGCGGCGCCGGGTCTGAAGGTAACGAGCAAGGCGTTCGGCTCAGGACGACGGATGCCGATCGCCGCGCGCTACGAGCCGTAGGCCGGGGACCAGACGTGGCCGTACGTGGCTCATGGGGTCTGCGGCCTGCGGATCGACAGTGATGGCAATCCACAAGGAGATGACGTGACAGACCCACGCTTTCAGAAGCTCGCGAAGGTCCTGGTCCAGTACTGCCTCGACGTTCAGAAGAAGGACCTCGTTCTGATACGGGCCGGACTCCCGTCGGCGCCGCTGGTCCGCGAGGTCTTCCGGGAGGTGCTGGAGGCCGGCGGACACCCGATAACGCGCATTGCGCTCCCCGGTGCGACCGAGATCTTCTACGAGACGGCAAAGAAGCACCAGCTGGAGTTCGTGAGCCCCGTCGCGGAGCACGAGATCGATCAGATAGACAAGCTCCTGGCCATACGGAGCACGGAGAACACGAAGGCGCTCACGAACGTCGACCCGTCAAAGCAGACGGCCGTCGCCAGGTCCCAGTCGGGCCTGAGGCAGCAGTATCAGGACCGCGTGGCCGCCGGCGAGCTGGACTGGTGCGTGACGCAGTTCCCGTGCAACGCCTCCGCTCAGGACGCGGAGATGTCCCTGGAGGAGTACGAGGACTTCGTGCTGCGCGCCTGTCTGGTGCACAAGAGCAACCCCGTCGCGGCGTGGAAGGGCATCAAGCGGAAGCAGGCGAAGCTCTGCAGGTATCTGGACGACGTCAAGAAGATACGGATCGTCAAGTCGGGGACGGACATCTCGATGCGCGTCGCCGGGCGAACGTGGATAAACAGCGACGGCCGGCACAACATGCCGTCGGGCGAGATATTCACTGGCCCCATCGAGGACTCGGTCGAGGGCAAGATAGCCTTCACGTTTCCGGCCTGCTACGGCGGGCGCGAGGTTCACGACGTGATCCTGACCTTCCAGAGGGGGCGTGTCGTCAAGGCCACGGCGTCCAAGGGCGAAGACTTCCTAAGGTCGATGCTCGACACCGATGATGGGGCGAAGTTCGTCGGCGAGATCGCCGTGGGCACAAACTACGCCGTTGAGAAGTTCACCAAGAACACCCTCTTCGACGAGAAAATAGGTGGCACCATCCACATGGCGGTCGGCTCCTCCTACCCGCAGTCCGGCGGGCTGAACAAGTCAGGCATCCACTGGGACATGGTCGCCGACATGCGTGAGGGCGGGAAGATCTACGCCGACGGGAAGATGATCTACAAGGACGGGCAGTTCACACTGGGCCAAAGGAGAACCAAGTGAGGGACCCAAGATACGAAAAGCTCGCGGGCGTGCTGGTCAACTACTCGGTGGCGGTCGAGAAGGGCGATCTGGTCGAGATAGGCGGCGGGGCGATCGCTGAGCCGCTGCTCTCGGAAATCTACAGGGAGACGCTGAGAGTGGGGGGGCATCCCTTCCTGCGTCTCAGTCTTCCGGGGCTGTCGGAGACGTTCTTCAACACGGCCAGGCAGCATCAGCTCAAGTTCATCAACCCCATCTCTGAGTTCGAGGTCGATCACGTCGACAAGGTGATATCCATCTGGGGTGGCGAGAACACGAAGGCCATGGCCGGCGTCGACCCGAAGAAGCAGGCGATCAGAAGCAAGGCCACCAGCGGGCTCTTCAAACGGTTCATGGAGCGCGAGGCGGCAGGCGAACTCAAGTGGGTGGGAACCCAGTTCCCCTGCAACGCGTCAGCCCAGGACGCCGAGATGTCCCTGGAGGACTACGAGGACTTCGTGCTCAAGGCCTGCATGGTGCACCTGGCGGACCCGATAGCGGCCTGGAAGAAGGTGCACGGGAAGCAGAAGAAGATCTGCAAGCAGCTCAACGAACGCAAGAAGATCCGCGTCGTCGCCGAGGGAACGGACCTGACGATGAACGTCGAGGGCCGGACGTGGGTCAACTGCGACGGCCTGGCGAACATGCCCGACGGTGAGATCTTCACCGGACCCATCGAGGACTCGGTGGAGGGCACGGTTTCCTTCTCCTTCCCGGCATACTACTCCGGGCGGGAGGCGGACGGCGTCAAGCTGACCTTCAAGAAGGGGCGTGTCGTCAAGGCCAGCGCCTCGAAGAACGAGGACTTCCTGCACGCGATGCTCGATTCGGACGAGGGCGCCCGGCGCGTGGGCGAGTTCGCCATAGGCACCAACTACTCCATTCAGAAGTTCACGAAGAACACGCTGTTCGACGAGAAGATCGGCGGCACGTTCCACATGGCGCTGGGAGCGTCTCTCCCCGAGTCGGGTGGCAAGAACGAGTCCGGCGTCCACTGGGACATCGTCAACGACATGCGCAACGGCGGGAAGATCTACGCCGACGGCAAGATCATCCACAAAGACGGCAAGTTCACGATCTAGCGGGACATTCTGGAGGTGCTCATGTCGGTGAACTGGGGCGAGATCGTGAACCTCGAAATGTTCGCCAAATGGCTCGCGACCAGCGGTTCGAGGACCCTTCTGATAATCGTGGGTGCCCTGGTCGCCGTGCGTCTCGCGTCGTTCATAATAAGGCGAGTCGAGAAGACATTCGACGACGACCCTTCAACGATGAACGAACGGGAGAAGCAGGCGGCTACTCTCGGGAAGGTCATGCGCTACATCGTGAGGGTCACCGTGTGGGGCATGGCGCTTCTGATGATCCTGAAAGAGGTTGGCATCGACATCGGCCCGATACTGGCTGGCGTGGGTGTGGCGGGACTGGCCATCGGTTTCGGCGCTCAGTCGCTGGTCAAGGACGTTCTGGCAGGAGTGTTCGTGTTGGTCGAGAGCCAGTATCACGTGGGTGACGTGGTCAGGGCGGCGGACGTTTCGGGGCTCGTCGAGAAGATAACGCTGCGAGCGACCACGCTACGCGACCTCGATGGGAGGGTGCACGTCATACCCAACGGCGCCATCGTGGTCGTGACCAACATGACCAAGCAGTACTCGCGCTACGTCCTGGACATAGGAGTGGCCTACAAGGAGGACGTCGACGAGGTCATGGCCGTCCTGAAGGATGTCGGCGACGAGATGGCGGCGGCCCCGGAGTATTCGTCCATCATCACGGCTCCTCTGGACGTGCTCGGCGTCCAGGATTTCGGAGACTCGGCGGTGGTCA
>JBDRTQ010000260.1:0-10488 GCA_043823885.1 Candidatus Eiseniibacteriota bacterium
CCCCAGTCTCTCCATCACGAAGTCGAAGCTGCCGTCGACCGTCATGGTCGCGCTTGTCGCGATGAGCGAATCGACGCGCGAGTAGAGGAAGTCACCCATCATCTCCGCCACGCTGACCGGAGCGCTCCGAAGCTCGCACTCGAAGACGTCGCGGAACGTGTTCACGTCCAGCCAGAACACGCTCTCGGGGTCGGCGGCCTCGGCGACGTACTCGAGGTCCGAGGCGAACTCCCTTATACGCGCGGCGTGGAACGTCAGGTTCTGAACGAACGCGTCGGCCCTCTCGAGTTCGGAATCCGTGATGAGATCGGCCAGCGTCGCGGCCCCCTTGGCCACCTTTGACAGCGCTGCCAGTATCACCGCCAACTCACTCTCGAGGAGCGCGGCCACGGGCGCTTCCTGGCGGTATCGTAGCTTCCCGAACTCGACCTCGCGCCCGTCGTTCAGGTCCTTGTGTCTCTCCGCCAGCGCGGCGAAGAACGTCTCCGACGCTGCTGATGCGACGGCGACGTCCGAGGACAGGCGTTCCGCCCCGACCACGGCCGACTCGAGGAGCGCCCCGTCTCCGCCCGACAGCGCGCCGATGATCTCCCCGAGATCACCGCTCGCACCCCCCTCGTTCCGGAAGAGGTTGTCGAGCATCGCCCTCGCGCGCCAGATGTTGGAGCGCTTGCCGAGGTGTTCGGTGGCGACCTGCTCCATGTTGTGCGCCTCGTCGCAGATGAGGTACGAGTATTCGCCCAGTATTCTGTTGTCCGCCTCCGTGTCGCTGAAGAGGAGAGAATGGTTCACGATGACGAGATGGGCCGCCTGAGACGCCTTGCGGGCCTTGAGGAGGTAGCAGGTGTCCCTCATGGGGCACTTCTGCCCCAGACACGGACCGCCCTCCGCCGAGATCCGGCTCCACAGGTAGCCGCGCTGTCTGAAGGCGACGTTCTCGCTGATGTCGCCGGAGCGCGTCTCCTGCTCCCATAGAACCACGGGCAGGAGCTGAGATCGCTCGCTCGGCGACAGCCCCTTCTCGAGCACCTGCCTCCACCGCGACTGGCAGATGTAGTTCCCCCTCCCCTTGAGGAGCGACACCGAGAAGTTGATGTCGAGCACGCGCTCGAGAAACGGAACGTCCTTGAGAAAGAGCTGCTCCTGCAGGTTCTTCGTGTTGGTGGACACGATGACACGTTCGCCGTTCTGAACCGCGAAGTAGACGGCGGGCGTCAGGTACGCGAGCGACTTGCCCACGCCGGTGCCCGCCTCGACGACCAGGTGGACGCCTCCCATCAGGGAGTCGCCGACCGCTCGGAGCATCTGAAGTTGCTGTCTGCGGATCTCGTAGCCGCGCAGCTCCCGGCCGATGGGCCCGTCCGTGCTGAAGAGCGATTCAAGCTCGTCGAGGTCTATCTCACTGATCTCCTCCGCCGGCACCCTCGGGGCGCCCAGCCCCCGCACCGTGTCCAGGCGCTGGAGTTCGCTCTCCTTCTCGCCGTGATCCGGGACCGCCAGCGGGTCGATCTTCGACTCCGCGCGCTCACGCGCCGCCTCGATCAGTGTTCTGGTGGCCTTGTCCGCGAGACGGTACATGCGCTCGAGAACGCTCGCGCCGATCTGGTCGAGAACCCCGAGCAGAGAGAGGAAGAGGTCCGCCACGGCGCGGGCATCGTCGGTCGCGCGGTGTGAACGCCCCGTCGGGATGTCGAAGAAGCTCGCCGCGGTGACCAGGCGGTGGTTCGGCAGTCTGGGAAGCAGCGCCCTGGTCAGTGGGAGCGTGTCGAACACGCCGCCGCGGCCGACCAGGAGTTCGGGATGGCCTGCTGCGGCCTCGTTCAGGAAGCCCGTGTCGAACGGCGCGTGGTGCGCCACGATCGGGCTTCCGCCGATGAACTCGACGATGCGCGGGAGCACCTCGTCGATCGTCGGGGCCCCCGCCACGTCGGCGTCCGAGATGCCGGTCAGGTGGACGATGTCGGAGGGAATGGGACAGCCGGGATTCACGAGGGCCTCGAACGTCTCCTCGATCTTGCCGTCTACGATCCGGACGGCCCCGACCTCGATGATGCGGTCGGTCTTGGAATCGATCCCGGTCGTCTCGAGGTCCAACCCGACGAAAGTGCGCGGATAGGAAGCGGAACCTGCCTCTGTCATTCGCCCTCTCCCTTCCGGACGTCGGTCATCTTCCTGATGGCGCAGAACTCGCCGCACATGGTGCAGAGCTCATCGTCCGAAGGGGAAGACGCGTCGCGGAAGGCCCTGGCTTTGTCGCGATTCAGGGACAGGTCTATCACGCGGTCCCACTGCAGAGCCTTGCGCGCCCTGGACAGCTCGTCGTCCCAGTCGCGCGCACCGCGGATGTTCTTGGCGATGTCCGCGGCGTGAGCTGCCACACGGATCGCGTACACGCCCTCGCGGACGTCGTCGATATCGGGAAGCCTGAGATGCTCCGCCGGGGTCACGTAGCAGAGGAAATCTGCGCCGGCCGCCGCCGCGACCGCGCCGCCGATCGCCGCTGCTATGTGGTCGTAGCCCGGGGCGACGTCGGTCACGATGGGTCCCAGCACGTAGAACGGGGCGCCGTGGCACAGGGACTTCTCAAGCTCGACGGAGGACTCGACGAGATGCAGAGGCACGTGCCCCGGCCCCTCGACGATCACCTGAACGTCGCGCTCCCTGGCGCGGACCACGAGTTCTGCGATGACCGTCAGCTCGGCGATCTGCGGCGTATCGTTGGCGTCGGCCAGCGCGCCCGGTCTCAGGCCGTCTCCCAGGCTCAGAGCCACGTCGTACTCGCGGGCGATGTCGAGAAGGTCGCCGTATCGCTCGTAGAGGGGGTTCTCCCTGTCGTTGTAGGACATCCACTCCAGGAGAAAGGACCCGCCACGGCTGACGACATCGGCCAGCCTGCGGGCGCGCCTGCAGTGCTCCGCGACCTCCCGCGTAACCCCGCAGTGAACCGTCACGAAGTCCATGCCGTCCCTGGCGTGGTCCTCGATCGCGCCGAGCATGTCTTCGGCCGTCATGTGGACCATGCCCAGGCCCTGCCTCCTCGAGCGAACGGCGGCCTGGTAGAGCGGAACACTGCCGACGGGAACGGTCGAGCGCTCGAGAACAGCGCGCCGGATCTCGTCCAGATCTCCGCCCGTCGAGAGGTCCATGATGGCGTCGGCGCCGGCCGCGATGGCCGCGTCCACCTTCTCGAGTTCCTCTTCCAGACTGGACGCGTCCGAGGACGTCCCGAGGTTCGCGTTGACCTTCGTCCTCAGTCCCAGCCCCAACCCCACAGGTCTGCGCGAACTCAGGCTGTTCCTCAGGATCACTGCCTTGCCCGCGGCGACCAACGCGATAAGTTCCTCGACCGCGATGTTCTCGTCGCGGGCCACGGCCGCGAGAGCCTCCGTGGCCCTGCCCTGTCGGGCCTCTTCCATTGTGAGCATGAGTGCGCCTTTCTGAAGGTACAGCGGCTACCCGAGCAAACGCTCGAGTTCCGCCTCATCTATCGTTCTGATCCCCAGTTCGAGAGCCCTTCTGTGCTTCGAACCCGGGTCCTTCCCCACAACGACCAGGTCGGTGTTCGAGCTGACGCTCGAGGACACGCGCCCGCCGGCCTCGGTGACTGCCGCCGCGGCCTCGTCCCGGGTTCTGCGCGTGAGCGACCCGCTCAGAACCACGGTGAGCCCGGTCAGAGCGGTCTGACGCCTCGGCGCCGGCCCGCCGCGCATGTTCACCCCGGCGCCCTCGAGCTTTCGGAGCGCCTCGGCGTTCCGCGGAGACGCGAGGAACGACCGGATGCTGGCCGCGATGACCGGGCCGATCTCCTCCGTGGCCGCGAGATCATCCTCTGACGCGGCGGCCAGCTCCCGCATGCCGGGGAAGCTCCCGGCGAGGACCTGCGCCACCCGCGCGCCCACGTGCCGAATGCCCAGCCCGTGGAGGACCCTCGCGAAGGGCTTCCGCTTGCTCTCCTCGAGCTCGGCCAGCAGATTCTCCGCGGACCTCTCTCCCATTCTATCGAGTGCAGCGAGCTCCGCGGACTCGAGTCCGTAGAGGTCGCCGTAGTCCTTGACCAGGCCCTCCGCGACCAGCTGTTCCACGAGCGCGGTTCCGAGACCGCGGATGTCCATGGCGCCGCGCGACGCGAAGTGCTGGATGCGGCCCGCGGCCCGCCCGGGGCACGACTCGTTCTCGCAACGGGTGTCGACCTCACCGTCCGGCTTGACCACCGGCTCGCCGCACGCAGGGCAGGTCCCGGGCATCCGGAAGCGTCTGGGCCGGCCCTTTCGCTTCGACTTCACCACGCCCGCGACCTTCGGGATGACCTCTCCACCCTTCTCCACCTCCACGGTGTCGCCGACGCGAACGTCGAGCCGCTCGATCTCGTCCTGGTTATGGAGCGTCGCCCTGGAGACGGTCGACCCCGAGACGAAGACCGGCTCGAGAACGGCGACGGGCGTCAGCTTGCCCGTTCGCCCGACCTGCACCTCGATGCCGAGGACGACGGTGCGCACGGACTCCGCCGGGAACTTGTACGCGATGCCCCAACGGGGGCTCCTGCTGGTCGAGCCGAGACGTCCCTGCTGGTCGAGCGAGTTGACCTTCACGACCATGCCGTCGATGTCGTAGTCGAGACCGCCCCGCCTCTCGTTCCATGCGAGGCACGTCTCGACTGCGACCTCAATGTCGGGGGCCAGCTCCACGTCCGGGCTGACCGGGAAGCCCCAGCCGCTCATCCTGTCGATCGCATCCCGCTGGGTCGGGATGCACGCGGCGGCCCGGCCTGCCACCTGATAGAAGAAGACCAGGAGGGGGCGCTTCGCCACCTCGGAGAAATCCCGCAGCTTCAGCGAGCCGGCCGCCGCGTTCCTGGGGTTGACGAAGGGCGCTTCTTCGGCCTCGAGACGCCGGCGGTTCAGCTCCTCGAAACCCGACCTGGGCATGAACACTTCACCTCTGACCTCGAGGGTCGCGTGAGCCGCCTTGCCGGACAGCGTAGACGGTATCGAGCGGATGGTCCGTATGTTAGCGGTGACGTCGTCGCCACGCTCGCCGTCGCCTCGCGTCACCGCCACGTCGAGCAGCCCGTTGACGTACCTGAGCGAGATGCTGACGCCGTCGAGCTTGGGCTCCACCACGTACTCGACGGACTCGTTCGGAAGCCCCTTCCGCACCCTGGCGTCGAAAGCCAGGAGGTCCTCGGGCGAGTAGGTGTTCTCGAGCGAGAGCATCGACACGGCGTGCTCCACGGTGCTGAAGCCCTCGGTGGGCGCCCCGCCGACGCGTCGCGTCGGCGAATCGGCGGCCACGAGTTCCGGATGCTCGCGTTCGAGCCTTGCGAGTTCGGACATGAGGGCGTCGTACTCGCCGTCCGCTATCTCGGGGGCGTCCTCTATGTAGTACTTCCGGTCGTGAAGGCGAATGAGCTCGCGGAGTTCGGCGACCCGCCCTCTGGCGCTCTTTTTCGCTCCCATCGCTCCCTTTCGGCTCCCTGCAGGGACGGATGGCAGTGGCTCAAGGGGAACACACTAAAATTCGCGGATCAGACCTGCGTGCAGCTTCCCGTCGAGGAGGTCATCCCTTTCCCCCAACCCGTAGTCGATGGAGATTGTACCCAATCGGGTGTCGCCCCGCAACCCGATTCCATAACCTAAGTTCGTATCCTTCGCGACATTAGAACCGTCACGGTACCAGTACCCCGCGTCGACGAACGCGATGGCTCTCGACCGCCTGCCGAGCAGTAGGCGGTACTCGACGGACCCGAGCGCCACCCTCGTCCCGCGGAACTGCTCTTCCCTGTAGCCGCGCAGGCTGCGCGCGCCCCCGAGGACCAGGAGCTCGTGGTACGGCACCTCCTCCTCGGTGCTGGCCAGCGCCTCGACGCGTGCCAGGAGGGCCACGACCTGGCGCCCTCTGACCCTTATGAAACCCTCCGCAGTCGCGGTCACGGTGCCCGACCTCTCGCTCCGGCCGGAGTCAGCGCCCTCCTTGGCGGCGTATTCGATGCTCGCGCCCAGCCTCGTTCCGGACGTCGGGTTCCACGGCGCGTCCGTGCCGTCGTAAGCGGCGGCGAACGCGGTCCTGGCGCTCGTGGTTGTCGACTCGTTGATCGAGCCTGGCACGTACCGCTGGGCGCCCACGGACCAGGTCAGCCTGATGCGCCCACCGACGCGCGCCGTGACGAGCAGGTCTCCCTCGGTGGTCGTGTAGAACGTGTCTCTGACGGACTGACTGCCCGCGACACCGACGTCCACGGGAGCCCCGAGGAGCCACGGCTCGGTGTATGAGAAGGATATCTCGGTCTGGCTCTCGCGAATGCGCTTCCAGGCGGCCGAGGCGAACCTGCCCGTCCCGGCGATGTTCCCCAACTCGATGTCGACGAGCCCGGTCAGTTCGTCGCCCGAGCCCGGCCCACCGGCGAAGCCGAGAACACCCGAGATGCGATTCGACGTGCCCTCCCTGACAACGATGCCCACGGTGGCCTCGCCGTTCGACGGGTCGACGGCCACGATGGGCTCTTCAACCGCGTCGAGGAAAGCAAGCTTCTCCAGTCTCGGACGCACCCCGGCCACCCTCGTTTCGCTGAAGGTCTCTCCCCGCTCGATGCCGGCCTCCCTCGTGACGACGTGCTCTCGAGTGACGTCGTTACCCGCCACGACGACGTCGCCGAACCAGGCCTGAATCCCCTCTCTCACCTCGATCCTGCCGCTGAGCAGACCCTCGTCCGACAGCTCGACGGACCTGGGGAGGACGATCTCGGCGAAGGGCCTCCCGTCGTCCGCGTATCCGCGCAGAAGCGAGTCGGTGTCCCCGGCGAGGGAGCGGCGCGTGAGGGGCGCGCCCGGCCGGAGCTCGAGGCGCCGCAGGAACTCGTCCGGCACGGGGCCGTCCACGCTCTGGAACTCGAGACCGCCCAGCAGTATCTCGGGGCCTTCGTCGATCGATATCGACACCTCTACGCCCGCGACCGTGGAGTCCCACGAGGCGCTCACGCGCGCGAACGGGCGCCCGAGGTCCGCGTAGAGCCGCAGCAGCGAATCGGCACCGGCGCCGACCACCGCCCTGTCGAAGACCGAGCCCTTCTCCACGCCGAGAACGGCGAGCACGTCCCGCGCACGCACGCTCTCGTGTCCCGCGACCGCAGCAAAGGTCACCTCGGCGGCGCGCACGGGACAACTTGCGAACAGGGCCAGCACGGCAGCAAGGAGGCAGGTTGCCGCGGAAACGCGCGGCGCCGGCGGAACGCGGCGAGCCCTCCGTGGGCGCGATGCCTTCCGAGGGCGCGACGCCTTCCGTGGGCGCGATGCTCTTCGAGTGTCCGGTGCCCTCTCCAACGTGCGTCGTATCTCCGTTCTAGAAGAAAGCGTTGACGCGGAAGTCCAGCGTGTGCAGCGGGTCTCCGCCCGGCCTCGCCTCTCCGAAGTATGACAGGGAGCCGGTAAGGAACTGGTTGAACCTGTAGTCGCCGGTCATACGCCATTCGACGCTCAGCCCCGGGCGCCGTCCCTCCGCAAGATACGGACGGCCGTCGAGCGTGCCTCCGGACGGCTCGACCTCGATGCGCGTCACCGACGCGGAAAGGGCACCACGTCCGGCGAGCCGGAACGTCACTGTCGGCGTGACCTTGTACACCGTGACGCCGACGCCGGAAAGCGCCTCGTCCTGCTGCCCGACCGAGGCCGTCAGCCTGCCCTCCAGGTCGCCGAGCTTCCTGAAGTCCGCCTCGGCCAGAAGGGAGCGCTCGTCGATCTCGTAGCTGTTTCCCACCGCGGCGTCTTCCTCGCGCGTGCCGGCGTCTCCCTGCAGGCGGTAGGTCACGCCGCCCGTGCGAGTCAGCTTGACGTCGGCGGTGCCGGAGCGCTCCTTCCGTCTCGTGCTCTCGTTCGAGTAGCTCCTGTCGAGGACGTCCTTCGTATTGAGCGCGAGCCTCAGGGACAACGCACTGCCCGCGGAGAGGTAGCGCGCCACGTGCCGGCCGGTTATCTCGCCCCGGACCGTATCCGCACCCATGATGACGGACGGGTCCAGCAGGTACAGGCCGCGCTTCTCATCGGTCGTGGTCATCTCGCGCAGCTTCAGGTCACTCGTCACGGTCAGCGCCGACAGGAAGCGGCCCAGCGGGGTCGGCTCGGGCATCGAGCGCCCACCGCGACCGCGCGTGCCGGGCCTGAACTTCCATCCTGTGCTGGCCGTCAGGTCCGTCACGGGCAGGTAATCGCCGGTTCTGACGATCCGGATGATCTCGACGCCCTCCTCCTCCGTGACGAACTTCTGTTTCTCCTCTACCTCGGTGGCCGTCACGGAGTACCGGACCTGCCCCGTCAGGCCGCCGCCGAGCGACGTGTGGTCGAGCGTGACGCTCGCGAGGTCGTACCTGGAGGCGGGGTCCTCGAAGCCCTCCTCGAAGTCCACGCGACGTCGCACCACGCTGCCCGCGAGCCGGAGCTTGTCCCACGCGGACGTCCCCAGCCGGTATTCCTGCGTCTGCATCGTCGATGCCTGCTTCCATTCCGAGCCGTCGGTCCGGTCCGTCAGACGCCGGGTGTACGCAGCGCCGAATGAGACGGCCCCCGGTTTCGCGTTCTCCATCGACACGCCGTACTCGTCGTAGCGCTCGCCTGCCTCGCCCTGGCCGCGCTCGTCATGAGCGTACGAGACGCCCGGTCGCACCGGACCCACCTCCTGCTCGAGGCCGCCGCGGTAGAGCGTGCGCTCTCTCCGGACCTCCTCGGCGGCGCCGGTCCACCGCGACTCGACGAACCGACCCGAACTCCACGCCCTCCCGCCCTTGGTGGGCCGGCCGTCGGCGTAGAACTCGGTTCTGCTCGACCTGAGCGCGTCGCCCCGCGTGAGGTACGCGTGAGAGAACTTCACGCGACCTCCCCCGCCGAGAAGGAGCGAGGACGTGCCTTCGAGCAGCTCTTCGCCCCCGGGGAGCGCGAGCCCTTCGAGTTCCCATCGCTCGGCGTAGCCCGGCTCCCGGAACCGGCCGACTCCCCGGAACCCGCCGGCGACGCGGCGGGCGTCCAGCGCGAATTCGAGTTCGGCGCCTTCGAGCGCTCCGACGTCTATGCGCGGCAGTGCGGCGGACAGGACCTGCGCATTGCCCAGGTTGTCGTCGTCGTCCTGCGAGGAGTAGGTGTTGCGGTCGAAGTCGGAGACGGCGCCCGAGAGCTCAACGTATCCCTGTCGCGCGAGGTCCAGCCGTCCGTCGACCACGGCGAGCGCGTGGTCCGTGGGCGTGGGGAGCGTCCGGCCGAGGGCATATTCGCCCTCACCCGGTCCCACATACGTGTAGTGCCCCGCTATGTACTCGTAGACGTAATCTCCGCCGTCCTGCCTCTCGAAGTGCAGGTCGTAGTCTCCGGAATCGGGTCCGGCGTACTCGAAGACGCCCTGCTCGATGAAGCCGTAGTCCCCCAGACCCACGCCGACCGAATCGACGCCGTCGTCGTGCGCGAGCCCCGGGTCGTCCCCGGCCATCTCGAGCACCGCGAGCTCACCCGCCGAGAACGCGGCGGACGCCGACGCGTCCCTGTCGTCCGACTCGCGGAAGAAGGAGAGACCTATCCCCGCCACCCCGCCCGCGCTCGACAGCGAGACCCGGCTCGCGTAGGTGTCGCGCGCGTAGTCGCCGGCCGTGAATTCGTAGTCGACTGTTATCTCGTGCTCGCTGACTATGGGACGGTGCTCCGTGAACTCGATGGCGCCCCCGGAATAGTCGATCACGTAGTCGTTGTCGCGCCCGCGAGTCATCTTGACCCCGTCGACCCACACCCGTTCGCTTCCGGCCACGACCGTCACGCCTGCGCCTCCGGCCGCGTCCGTCAGGAGGTACGCTCCCTGCTTTCCGGCCACTCCGCGGAACGTCAGCGAGTTGAACTGGCCGGTCGAACGCGCACCTGCGAGCGTGACGTCCGTCCGACCGAGCGACGCGGTCACCTTCGCGCCGGTCTCGTCCCTCCGGAAGTCCGCCAGCGGCCCGCCCGCTATCTCGAGAGCGTAGTCCCCCATGGTGGCCGAGACGTTCTCTCCCTCGATCTCGATCAGCACCTTGTCCAGAGCCCGGAGTTCCTCCGTGTCTCCCTCGGGCACCAGAGGCGTGTTCTGGTCGGACAGATAGGCGGCCACCGACACGTCGCGCGTCACTCGCCCCGAGATGTTCAGGCGCAGCGATTGCTCCAGACTCGGGTCGCGGTTCGAACCGACGGTGATGCCGAACGTCTTGGCACCCCCTATCGAGAGGCCGTGTGCCAGGGGACGAGCCTCCTCCTGCCCCTCCGGGCGTTCGAGCAGGACCGCGTCGTCCGCGAAGCCCTCGGGCAACGCCGCAAGCGGCTCGAGCACGGCTCGCCTGTGGAACCTCGTGAGTCCAATGGGGATGTAGCGGTAGGTGATGAGAACAGCGCCGCCGTCGGGGATGGCCAAATCGAACGTGACCGCGCAGGTGTCGTAGTCGATCGCGTAGTCCGCGCCTCGAGCCAGGGGCACGCCGTCGATGCGGAC
>JBDRTQ010000261.1:0-4688 GCA_043823885.1 Candidatus Eiseniibacteriota bacterium
CGTGGAGCGGGCCTCAAAGCGACCGCCCCGGCGTCCCTGCGAGCGCCGGGGCGGTGTGTGGGTCTTCGCATCCGATTCTACTTAGGCTGGAAGATCATGACCGGGATCTGGTCCGGGTCGAAGAACATCGCCCACCAGCCGATACTCGGGATCTCCATCTTCGGTATGGCGGGCTGGCCGCCCGCCGCCGCGGCCTTGGCCAGCGTCGCGTCGATGTCATCGACCTGGAAGTACTGGCTCAGGGCGAACATGGGAGCCTCGTCCGGCTTCTTCATTATGCCGCCGCCGGGCTCCGCGCCGGTCTTGATCATCGTGTAGTCCATCGCATCGTCGTGCTGGAACTCCCAGTCGAAGATCTTGCCGTAGAACTCCTTCGACTTCGTCACATCGCTGACCATGAACTCAAAGTGCACCAGCGGATTCCCCATCTCCGTCTCCTTCCGGGCCTTCGGCCCAGCACCACGTGATTCGCGCCTACTCGACGCCCGACTGACGCTCATATCTTCTGATTGCCATTGCGTGCGCCGGTTTCATCCCGAACCTCGAGTAGAACGACTCCATTTGAGGATCGCAGACAAGGTCGACCATGTAGAGGCCGTCCAGCTTCTCCATCGCGCGGCGCACGAGCTCGCTCCCGATGCCGTGGCGTCGATACTCCGGCAAGACCTCGAGGAGGGGGATGTAGGCCGCGAGCACGCCGTCGCTCACCGCCGTCACGAACCCGACCACGCGGGACTCCTCATCGTCGATGGCCAGCATGACGGTGTGGCTGCCCTCCAGTATCTTCATCTGCGTAGCCGGGCTGGGAGGGTCGGGCCATCCGACGAAGAACCCTGAGAGCTGCTCCTCCGCGATGCCCTCGGTCGAGTCCGTGTATCGGATCATGGGTCTCTCCCGTCAGGCGCCGTGAACATGGAGAGCACCTCCAGTTCGACACGCGAGGTCCAGCCGCTGCCCTTCCAGAACGACAGCGCGAGATCGTTCTCGCCGAACATGAACACGTGGCACTTCTGAATGCCGACCTCGTCCAGGAGCTCGATGCAACGCCCGACGAGCTTCCTTCCGACGCCGGACCTGCGGTGACTGTCTGCCACGGCAAGGTGAGAGACATACCCGCGCCGGCCGTCGCGGTAATCGTCAAGCGTCATCTCTCTTATGACAGCGTTCATCGTTCCTCTCCGCCTGAGAACAGTTTCGCGAGGTTCGGAAGCACGATCTCGAGCCATGCGCGCTCGAAGTACGCGAAGGCCTCGTCCCACTCGCCGCCGCGCCGGCCGGGTTCGCCGTCGAGAAAGAAGAACATCTCGAACGGTCCGTCGACGCGGAGTTCGATGTTGCAGTCGGGCGCGAAGAACGACTTGATCCCCTGCTCGGTCGTCCACGTGGCCCACACTTCACTGACGGGGGCGTCGACGGTCACCTCTCCTTGAATGACTCTGCCCGCACTGGTCTCATGCATTCAGGATGCTCCCGTTGAGGGGTCTGTCGCGAGCGGAGGAGACGCCTAGAACTTCATTCCGAGCTGCCCGAACAGGAACGAATAGTAGTCCACGTACTGGTCGAGGATCATGCTCATCGTGCTTCCCATGCCGTGTCCGGCCGCCCGTTCGAATTCCAGCAGTATCGGACGGTCTGAGCCGGTCTCCGCCTGGAGTCTCGCCGTCATCTTCATGGCGTGTGACGGATGAACGCGAGAGTCCGACTCGGCCGTGGTGATGAACATGGCAGGGTATTCACCGCCGCTCTCGATGTGGTGATAGGGCGAGTAGGCGTAGAGCCACTCGAACTGCTCCGGGTCGCCCGGGTGACCGTACTCGGTAGTCCAGATGGTGGCCCCGTAGAAGTGGTGGAAGCGCACCATGTCGAGGAGCGGAACGTCGCATATGGCGGCGCGCGCGAGGTCGGGTCGCTGCGTGACGAACGCACCGATCAGGAGCCCGCCGTTGCTGCCGCCCCACACGGCCAGCTTCTCGGGACTCGTGTGGCCGCTGTCGATCAGCCACTCGGCGGCCGCGATGAAATCGTCGAAGGAGTTCTGCTTGTTCCCGAGCATGCCGTCCCGGTGCCAGGCGTCGCCGTACTCGCCTCCACCCCTCAGGTTGGCCTCGGCATAGACGCCGCCGCGGTCCATCCAGAGGAACTTGTTTCTGGTGAAGCTCGGCGTCGACGACGAATTGAATCCTCCGTACCCCGTGAGCAGGGTGGGATTCGTTCCGTCAAGCTCGATGTCCTTCCGGTGGACGAGGAACATCGGTACGTTCGTGCCGTCTGCGGACGTGAACCAGACCTGCTTCGCGACGTAGGGCTCGCGGTCTATCGGAGCCTCCACCGTCTTGAAAAGCGTCAGCTTCTCCGCGTGCACGTCGTAGTGGTAGCTGGTCGGGGGGATGAGAAACGAACTCAGGCCGAGGAGGATCTCGGGCTCTCGCCAGTCGCAGGTCCAATCGTACACGGAACAAACCTCCGGGAGCGGCACGTCGCGCAGATACTCACCGTCCGCCGTGAACACCTTGATGACCGTCTTCGCGTCCTCGAGGTACTGCAGGAGGAGGCGGTCGCCGGCGACCAGGAACGTCTGCAGTGCGTGCTCGCTCTCCGGGACGAGGTCGGCCCAGTTGTCCGCGGAGGGGTTCTCGAGGTCGACCTTGAGCAGGCGCCAGTTGGGCGAATCCAGGGTCGTCATCATGTAGAACTCATCGTTGTAGGGGAGGCCGGTCACGCGTCCGTCCAGCCCTTCGGCGATGGGGACGAAGTCGCCATCGGCCAGCAGATCCTTCACGTACAGGTCGTTCTGCGTGTAGCCCATGAACACGTATATGAGCAACCAGCGGTCGTTGGTCGACAGCGACACGCCCGTCCATGCGTACATGTCTTCGTGTTCGTAGATGAGCGGGTCGTCGACCGGGTTGGTTCCGAGTTCGTGGTAGTAGATTTTGCGATGAAAGTACAGCTCGTCGTCCGGCACTTCTCCGGGGGCGGGGAAGCGCGAGTAGTAGAAGCCCTCGTTCCCACTTCGCCACACGAGGCTCGCGGCTCTGGTGTGAGGGATCCGGTCGGGTAGAAGCTCACCGGTTGTGACGTCCATGACGTGGAGCACGCTGGACTCGCTTCCGTCCTCAGAAAGGCCGTACGCCAGCAGGTCGCCCTCGGCCGACGGGTACCACCAGTCCAGCCCCACGTTCTTCTCGCCGCTCAGGGCGCCCGGGTCGATGAGGACCCTCGGCTCACCCTCGAGACCGTTCTGGACGTAGAGCACGGACTGCTCGTTCTCGGGGTCCCGGCGCATGAAGAAGATGTGCTCGCCTCGCTTTGACATCTCTCCCAGACTTGGGATCTGAAAGAGCTCGTCGAGGCGGGATCGTATCGCTTCCCGGTCGGGGTTCGCCCCGAGCACGTCGTTCGTGTAGGCGAGCTGCGATTCGATCCATGCCTGAGCTTCATCGGACTCGAAATCCTCGAGCCAGCGGTATGGGTCCTCGATGACGTGCCCGTGGACCGTGTCGGCGACGACGGCGACCCTGGTGGTCGGCGGGTTCGGCGCCGTCGCGCAACTGCATGTGATGGACAGGGTCACGACCGCCAGCAACGTCGCCACGGCCGTGCGCCCGGCGCACGGTTGAAATCGCTTCATTCCTGGATCTCCCATGAGATCAGAGGCCGATGAGGCTTCCTATCTGATAGACAGCGAAGCTGGCGAGCCAGGCCAGCACAAGCTGATATCCGACCGAGAACGCCATCCACCTCGCGCCTATTTCTCGCTTGATAGCGATCACAGCGACTATACACGGTGTGTAGAGAAGAACGAAGAGCATGAACGCGAACCCGCCGAGCGGCGTGACGCCGCCGGACGGGTCTCGGAGGGCGGCCGCCAGCGAGTGCTCGCCGCCGGACGCCGCCTCGGCGTGGTAGAGCACGCCCAGCGTGGAGACGACCACTTCCTTCGCGACGAACCCGGTGATCAGACTGACGCCCATCTCCCAGGAGAAACCGAGCGGCCTCACCGCCGGATAGATGGCCTTCCCTGCCCTGCCGATGTAGGAGTCCTCGACGAGCCTGGCCGCGAGTTCCGTTTCGAGCGCGTCCGCCGCCGCCACTTCCTCCACAGCGCCCGATGCGCGCAGCGACATGATGTCACCCTCATAGGTCTCGATCACTGCCTGGTCTCTCGGGAACGCGCCGAGGAACCAGAGGATGACGGACGCGACGAGAATGACCCCGCCCATCTTCTGCAGGTAGATGCGGCCGCGCTCCCACATGTGAATGAGGAGGCCCTTTGCCGTCGGCAACCTGTACGGCGGGAGTTCCATTACGAACGGAGCCGGGCTGCTTCTGAAGAGGGTCCTGGCGAAGAGTCTCCCCACGAGCATGGCGGCCACGATGCCGATGACGTACATGAAGAAGACGACGGAGCCCGCTCGCTCGGCGAAGAACGCGCCTGCAACGAGCACGTAGACCGGCAGCCGCGCGCTGCAGGACATCAACGGGACGAGCAGCGTGGTCATGATGCGGTCTCGGGGCGACTCGAGCGTCCGGGTCGCCATGATCGCCGGCACGCTGCACCCGAATCCCATCAGCAGAGGAATGAACGACTTGCCGTGCAGCCCCAGCGCGTGCATCAGCCGGTCCATGAGGAACGCCGCCCGCGCCATGTAGCCCGAGTCCTCAAGGACCGAGATCCCCAGGAAGAG
>JBDRTQ010000262.1:0-2086 GCA_043823885.1 Candidatus Eiseniibacteriota bacterium
GGTGTACGACCCTTCCATCTCGGTCCACACCGCCTGAGGGAGTCCGACGTCGCTGTGCTTCGTCGTGTCGTTCTCGAAGATAGCGGACGCAGCGAGAAGCTGGAGCTTCTCGAGATCGTCCGTGCTGACCGCTCCGGGAGAGAGCTGGAGGAGGTCGGGACCGAACACCAGAAGTCCCTTGATCTTGCCCGCGGAGACGTCCGCGAGCAGCTCGGGGACCGTTCTGGCGGAGCCGATAGTGTTGTACGCGCCGAGCGCGTTGCCGCCGCGGAAGAGCGGGGCGTACTTCCCGCCGACCTTCTTGGCGAGGGTGGCCGCCAGCTGCCCCGTGAGGTAGCCGGACGCGGAGTCGCCGAGCCTGGAGCTGACCATCACGACGACCTTGTGGTGCTCCTTGAGCGCCGCGGCGATGGCCGTAAGCTCGCCGGTCGCGAGCCCTCCGGCAGCGGCAGCGGCGTCGAGGTCGACGCGCGGCGCGCCCTGGACGTTCTGCGCGGTCAGAAGTCCCGCGAGCACGAGAGGTTCAGCGCCGGGACGGACAACGATGTGCCGGTCGGCGAACCAGTCGGTGTTGCTGCGGTAGGGGTTGAGCGTGTAGATCCTGTTCGTCCTGCTCTTGTAGCGAGACTCGATGACCCGCTTCGCCACAGTGGGGTGGCCCCAGAAAACGTCGCCCACCATCACGAAGCAGTCGGCGTCGTCGAGGTCGGCCGGTACGGCGTCCCCTCCGCCCCCGCCCATCAGGAGCGGATAGTCGTTGCCGTCGTACGCCACGGCGATGTTCTTGGTACCGAGAGCGCCTGCGGCGAACGCGGCCGCGGCGGCGTAGTCCTCATTGGAGAGCTCGGTGCCGACGATCACGCCCAGCGCGTCACCGCCGTCGGCCTCCTTGATCTCCTTGAGCTTCCCGGCGACCTTGGTCATCCCGGACGTCCACGGAACCCTCCGCCTGTTGACCGTAGTCGCAAGATTACGCTTGGGATGGACAAGAAGCTCCAGGTTGTAGTGCCCCCGCGCGCACAGCGACCCAAGATTGTGCGGAGCCTCCGTGTCCAGGTCGATCCTGACCGGCACCCCGGCATCCATCTCCATCGCGAAACCGCACTGGTAGGAGCAGAAGAGACAAGACGCCTTTTTGATCTCTGGCATTTGGTTTGACCTCTCAAGCGTGAACGGCTAGAACGGATCCTCGAATTTGGCAACCTGCGCCGCCGTCATGACGGGACCATCCTTGCAGATGTAGTGCTCGCCCATCATGCAGTGCCCGCACTTGCCGAGCCCGCAGCTCATGTTGCGCTCCATCGAATGATAGATGTTCTCCGGCTTGAACCCCTTGTCGAGAAGGGCGATGTTGACGAACTTGAGCATGATCGGCGGGCCGCAGACGCAGGCCACCGCGGTCTTCGGATCGAACGGCAGCTCTTCGACATTGACGGTCGTCAGAAGCGGCAGGTCGTCGAGCAGAACGGTGACGACGCCGACCGTGCCCTTCCAGTCCGGGTGAGGCTGGTCGATGGTCTGCAGCACCTCGGTGTTCTTCATCTTCGCCCAGTCGGGAAGGAGCTCCTTGTAGACGATGTCCTCGGGAGTCCGCGCGCCGTATCGGATGGATATCTTCTTGTACTTCTCGACGTCGTCGAAGAGCGCGAGGATGAGCGAGCGGAGCGGGGCCAGCCCGACGCCGCCGCCCATGATGAGGATCTCCTTGCCCTCGAAGTCAGCCAGGTTGTAGCCGTTGCCGTAGGGCCCTCTGATCCCGACCGTTTCACCGACCTTCATCTTCGTCAGGGCCTCGGTCACCGTGCCGACCGACATGATGGTGATCTCCATCGTGTCGGTGACACTAGGGTTGGAGGACGGGGTGAACGGGGCCTCCCCGACACCGGGCACGGTCAGCTCGACGAACTGGCCGGCCTCAAAACTGACGGGCTCCTTCGGCCGGAAGCGGTAGGTCGTGATGTTCGGCGTCTCCGGCTTGATATCCTCGATCACACTCTCGATGGGCCTGTAGAGATTCTTCATGCCTTCGCCTTCTCCGTGACCACGTGCTTGATGGCTTCCCTCATGTCGATCCTGCCCATGCAGG
>JBDRTQ010000263.1:0-4579 GCA_043823885.1 Candidatus Eiseniibacteriota bacterium
CGAAGTTCGAGACGAAGATGGCGCCGATGATGATCGCGAGGAGCTGGCCCAGATCCATCAGCGCCCCCCTCTCGCGCTGGACGCCGCCGCCTTGGCCGCCTCGGCCTTACGCTTCGTCTTCTCGTCCAGCAGATTGAAGTACCCCATGAGAAGCCCGATCGTGATGAACGCGCCCGGCGCCAGGATCATTATGAGCACCGGCTGGAAGTTCGGGCCCAGGACCATGTACCCGAAGAGCTTGCCGTCGCCCAGGATCTCGCGGATGGCTCCGATGAGAACGAGGGCGAACGTGAAGCCCAGACCCATCCCGATGCCGTCCATTATCGAAAGCCAGAGGCCGTTCTTCGACGCGAACGCCTCGGCGCGCCCGAGGATGATGCAGTTGACGACGATGAGCGGGATGAAGATGCCGAGCGACTTCGCCAGCTCGGGCAGGTACGCCCCCATCACGAGTTCCACGATGGTCACGAAGCTCGCAATGACCACTATGAAACACGGGATGCGGACCTTCGCCGGGATTACCTTCCCCAGGAGCGAGATGACGATGTTCGAACCCAGGAGAACGAACGTCGCGGCCGCGCCCATTCCGAGCGCGTTCTTGACGGACGTCGACACGGCCAGCGCGGGGCACAACCCCAGGGCCAGCCTGAAGACGGGGTTCTCCCTGTAGAGGCCCTTGGTCAGTTCCTTGAAGGCGCTCATCCCTCGCCTCCCGCGTCTTCCTCGGTCTCGGGCTCACCGGGCATCGCGGACGCCCCACCGTCTTCCTGATCGGCGGCGCCCACGATCGAGACGAGCATCGTCAGGCCGCGCCTGACGGATCCCGTGACTGTCTCCGAGCTGATGGTGGCTCCGGTGATGGCCAGTATCCCCTCCAGGCTCGGGCTCTTAACGACCACGAGGTCCGCGCTCCGGAGCCCGTCGTACTGCTCCTGGAACCACGGCCTCGTCCCGGCCTCGTCAACGCCCTTGCCCATGATGACGGCCCAGAGCGAGTTGTTCGACGCGACCTCCTGAACCTTGGCGCCCAGGCCGGGCGTCTCCTGCTGGTCGACGATCTTGATGCCGTAAATCGACCCGTCGGGGACGACCCCGACGATGGTCTCGATGGTGCTCGAGTAGCCCTTCCCGTATGCCGCGAACGTGTATCCGCGAACGGACTCGCGGGCCTCGCTGGCATAAGCCGTGTAGTAGACGAACTCCCGCCCGTCCAGCACGGAGTCGGTCGTCGTCTCCTCGAAGTACTCGCCCCCTTCGGTCGGCAGGACCTCGATGCGCGCGTTCTCGGTCTCGAGGCGTTTGTACTCTTCGGTGATCTCGTGGGTCGCGTTGTACACGGCGGAAAGCCCGAAGCTCGCCGCCGCCGCTATCGCCGTCAGTGTGATGACCAGACGAATGTAGCTACCCACTCTTACCTACCTCCCCGAACTTCTTCGGGCGCGTGTGCCGGTCGATGAGAGGCGTCGCGACGTTCATCAGGAGGATCGAGTAGCTCACTCCCTCGGGATAGCCGCCCACGAGCCGGATGATGCTGGTGAGCACGCCACACCCCACGCCGAAGATGATCAGGCCCGTCGGCGACACGGGCGACGTCACCATGTCGGTCGCCATGTAGAAGGCGCCGAGAATGAGGCCGCCGGCCAGCATGTGGAAGAGCGCGTTGCCCGAAAGCAGGCCGTCGGGCCCGCCGAATATCCACGTGAGCACGGCGACCGTCAGTATGTAGGTGCCCGGGATGCGCCACTCAATGAAGTGCTTGAACATCAGATAGGCCGCACCGATCAGGAGCAGCACGGCGGACGTTTCGCCTATGCAGCCGCCGACCTGACCCGTGAAGAGATTGGCCATCGACTCGGACGAACCGAGGTCGGCCAGGACCTCGCGAGCCTGGACTATCTGGTGAGTCGTCGAGTTGGGGTCCGCTATGATCTCGCTGACCTTCCTCATCACGGCCAGCGGGGTCGCCTGGGTGACGACGTCGACGCCCTTGAGGGCGAGTCCCGACAGCGTGCCCCCGCGGCTGGGCAGCCAGGCGGTGGTCATCTGGACCGGCCACGACGCCAGCAGGAAGGCTCGCCCGAGAAGCGCGGGATTCAGAGGATTGTAGCCGACGCCACCGAAGACCTGCTTGCCTATCGCGATCGCAAAGACCGAACCGACGACGGGCATCCACCACGGCACGCCGGGCGGGACGTTGAACGCCAACAAGATTCCGGTGACGATCGCGCTGCCGTCACCGATAGTGACCGGCACTCCCCGCGCCTTCTGGATGGCAGCCTCTGTGATGAGCGCGGCGAGACACGACAGCAGGATAAGGAGGAGCGCCCGCACTCCGTAGAAGTAGACCGAACCGACGATGGCCGGGATAAGCGCGATCACGACGCCGAACATCACCCTCTGTATGGATGTGTTCTCGCGCACGTGCGGAGACGCGGATACGATGAAGTGCTCCGACATCAGTTCCTCTTCTCCTTCTCACTTCGTTCGGCGGCCTTCTTCCTGAGTTCGGCCGACAGGTACTTCCCGTACTTGAACTGGTGAATGAGGCGCCGGTGCGACGGGCAGACGTACGCGCACGACCCGCACTCGATGCAGTCGTTCAGTCCGATCTCGACCGCCTTGTCGATGTCCTCGACCATCACGTACTTCTCGATGGTCGTGGGAAGGAGCTTCATCGGACAGGCGTGAACGCAGTGCCCGCACCTGATGCACGGGTCGGGTGGCCTGGTGTCGATCTCGCCGTGACCGAGGAAGAGCACGCCGGACATCCCCTTGATGACGGGAACGTCGAGCGTGAACTGCGCCATGCCCATCATCGGTCCGCCCGAGATGACCTTGGAGACGTCGTGCTTGAGCCCTCCCGCCTGCTCGACGAGGCTCGCGACCGACGTCCCGATCCTGGGGCTGAAGTTCGTCGGGCTCACGACCGGGTTGCCGGTCACCGTCACAACGCGCCGCACGAGAGGGATGCCCTTGTGACACGCCTCGTAGACGGCCAGCGCCGTGCCCACGTTCTGCACGACGACGCCGACGTCCATGGGAAGCCCGCCCGCGGGCACCTTCCTTCGTAGAAGCGAGTCTGTCAGCTGCTTCTCCGCGCCCTGCGGGTACTTGACCTGGACCATGACGACGCGTATACCGGAGCCTGCGGGCACGGCGGCCCTCATGGCCTCGAAGGCGTCGGGCTTGTTGGACTCGATCCCGACGAGGCCCTTCTTGCACGAGAGGGCCCTCATCATGAGATGGAAGCCCTCCAGAACCTCGGCGGGCCGCTCCAGCATCAGCCGGTGGTCGGCCGTCAGCCAGGGCTCGCACTCTGCGCCGTTCAGGATCGCAGTGTCGATGGGCTTGGAGTCGGGGGGCGAGAGCTTGACGTGCGTGGGAAAGGCCGCCCCGCCCAGGCCGACGATGCCGGCCTCGCGAATGATGTCTATGATCTTCTTCGGCTCGAGCGAGTCCGTGTCGGCGCGAGGCTTGACGGATTCGTGCCACGCGTCCTCGCCGTCGCCCTCGATCACTATCGCCTGATGCTCGCCACCGAGCGGGTGAGGAAACCTGCTGATCGCCGTCACCCTGCCCGAGATGGACGCGTGAACGGGAACAGACACGAAGCCCGCGGCCTCGCCTATCACGGTCCCGACCTTGACTTCGTCGCCAACCTCGACGACAGGTGTAGCGGGCGCGCCCAGCGATTGCCTGAGCGGAACGACCACTCGCTCGGGCAGCGTCGGCTCGACGATCTCGCGCTTGTTGGTGAGTTGCTTGGCATCCGACGGATGAACACCGCCGGAGAACGTCTTGAGTCCCAGGTTGCATCTCCTGGTCTATGCCACTCGGTCCCGCGCCCGGAAGGACGCGGGACCGACAGATGGCGTGTCAGCTACAGAAGCTCCACCGTGCCCTGGACCTTGAGCCCGGCGGAGAGCGTGGTCGAAGCGCCGGCGCCCGCCGTGGTCGAACCCTCGCCCTCGAACTCGAGCGTCGAGTCGCTCTTGCTGAAGAGGATCAGTCCATCCTCGAGGGAGAAGAGCATGGTCCCGGTAGCCGTGCCGGAGCCCGTCATCAGCCAGGCCTCGCCCTGCTGCTCGACCTTGCCCTCGAACTCGAACGTCGAGACCGTGGCCACTTCTACGCAGGATATGCCGTACTTCTCCTTGAAGCCCGTGACCGTGTAGGTGGTCTCCCCCACGAAGTCACGATTCGTCGAACTCGTGATGTCCGGGATGTCCATGTCGTCCTGCCACGTGTAGCCGATGGTGACGGGCTCTGTGGGGAGGATCGGGAACAGGCCGTGGACCATCATGGCCATCTGGCCGATACCTTCTTCGAAGTACTCCTCGCCACCCATGCCGGAGAAAGAGAGCACCTGCCCGTCGGGCGCGAGCGATACGTCGAGGGTCTTGCCCCTGAGCGCGCTCGCGCTCTCCTGGATGATGACCTTCTCGCCCACCGAGACGCTGGAGGCGGCATGGTCGAAGCGCATCGCCATGTTGATCTCGTCCGTGTCGGCGTTCGAGAACGAGCACGTCGTCTTGAACTCCGTCTGCGTGTTGGCGACGCGGTCGAAGCCCTGCATCGC
>JBDRTQ010000264.1:0-3545 GCA_043823885.1 Candidatus Eiseniibacteriota bacterium
GTTCCGAGGTCGTCATTGCGTGTGCCGACGGCTTCCTCTACTGCTGGAAATCCGATGGGTCGGAGTTCATCGACGGCGACAACAACCCGTCGACCAACGGCGTCTTCGCCGGCCTCAACGGTTCCTGGGTCTACGGTTCCACGGCCGCGGCCGACCTGGACGGTGACGGCATACTGGAGCTGATCCAGCCCGCAACGGACGGGAGGGTCTACGCCTTCCGCGCCGACGGTTCCGCGCTCGAAGGGTGGCCAGTGGAGGTCGGAGCGCGTTCCATGTGCTCGCCCGCTGTCGGTGACGTCGACGGCGACGGTGAGCTCGAGGTCCTGGTCGGCGCCAACTCGTCGAAGTTCTGGCTCCTCGAGGCCGACGGCACCGCGATGCCCGGATGGCCGAAGAGCCTGCCAACCTCAGGGGACTTCCCGCCTTCGCCGGTTCTGGCTGACATCACCGGAGACGACTGCCTCGAGGTGATCCTCGCCGGGAGAACCGGCTGGGTGCTCGCCGTCGACTACCTGGGCAACAACCTGCCCGGCTGGCCGAAGAGCCTGGGTGAGTACACGTCCTCGAGCCCGGCGGTGGCGGACCTGGACGGCGACCCCGAAATGGAGATCGTGATCGGCTCCGACAGCGGGAAGATCCACGCGTTCGACAGCGACGCTAAGGTCCTGGCGGGGTGGCCGATCCAGACGGACGCCGAGGTCTTCGGCTCCGTGACCGTCACCGACCTCGACGGGGACGGGGACAATGAGGTCATCGTCGGCGGAATGGACACGAACGTGTATGTGTGGGACTGCCCCGGCAGATTCGAAGAGGGCGACGGAGTGGAGTGGGGCTCGTTCCTGCACGACCCGTGGAGAACCCAGCTGCACGGGTACGTGATCCCGACAGGCGTCGACGACGCGAACGAAGATGCGCTCGGTCTTCCGATCTTCGCGCTGGATCAGAACTACCCGAACCCCTTCAACCCGGTGACGACGATCGGCTTCGCGGTGCCGGGAGGAGAGGGCACCGACGCGAACGTGTCGCTCGCGGTCTACGCCGTGGACGGTTCGCTCGTCAGGATGCTGCTTGACGAACCGCTGGCGCGCGGGCGTCATCACGACGTGGTCTGGGACGGACGCGACTCCTCCGGGAGCAGCGTGGCATCGGGCGTCTACTTCTATCGCCTGGCCTGCGACGAAGGAGTCGAGTCGCGCAGCATGGTGCTGATGAAGTAACTCCCGTCGCTCGCCGCCGGCACACCGGGGGATCGGGGTCGGCCGCGACAGCGGGCAGCATCAATCTACGGAAGAGGGGAGGAGCCCGACGGCTCCTCCTTTTTTCGTGCCTTCTTCGCGCCTGATGCCTCGCCCGGGTTCTCCCGTCGCGCCGTTTCCTCTGCCGCTCCATATAGCGCAGGTTTGCGCGTTTGGACAGGCTGCCGTCCGGCGGGCAACCGGGCCTCCGACCGGCCCCCGCCCTGAACCGTCAGAATCAGCCTCCAATCCCACATTTCCGCTTGACAGGTACGGGCCATGCACCTAACATCCCCCGAAGTGGGCCGAAGTGGGATGAAGTGGGTCGACTCGGCCAGCTCGCGGATGGGGAGGGGCACTCTTGGCTTCTTACTACGGTTCTTACCTTCACACGCTCGACACGAAGGGGCGCGTCTCGATTCCTTCCGAAATGCGGAAGGCGAGCGGCGACGTCTTCGTGCTGACGCGTGGCTTCGAAGAGTGCCTCAACCTCTACCCGGCCGACGAGTGGGAACTTGTCGAGCGCGAACTCAGGTCTTTGCGCACGACGTCGAAGGAAGCGCGCTACTACGTGAGACAGATGATGTCGACGGTCAGGAAGGTCGTCGTCGACGGCCACGGCCGCATCACGATCCCGCAGTGGCATCGCGAGTTCGCAGGTCTCGAGGGGGAGGCGCTCGTCAACGGAGTGCTGGAGCACATCGAGATCTGGAACGCCGATAGATACGAGAAGTACTCGGACGGCTGCGACGAATCGTACGAGGACGTCGCCGAGACCGTCTGGAAGCACGCCAAGGACAGGCTGGACGCGGCCGGCGAGTAGTTTGTCGGGAGAGCAGAGAACGGTCCGAGAACGGCCCGCGTCCCAGAGTCAGGTGAGGAGTGCAGTCCCGTGACGATTCGATCGACGCTGACGGAGCAGACCACGGTGGTCGAGATGGCGGGCAGCATGGCCGCAATCGATCTTCCCAGGCTCCACAGCCACCTCATCGATCTGCTCAGCGCCCGACGGAAGGCGATAGTCCTCGACTTCCAGGCCATCGAGCACGTCAGCTATCAGGACGCGTCACACCTTGCCAGGGAGTTCGAACTCGTTCGCTCCCACAACGGAACCATGAGGGTGGCCGGTCTGAGTCCGTACGTCAGGAACATCCTGGTGTTCGCGGGCCTCTCCGACTTCCTTGATGTGAATATGGCCGGATTCGCAACTCTGGACCCCGCCCGCACGCCGCAGGCGAGCTGACCAACTCCAGCGCGTTTCCGGATAATAAGTAACCTGTCGTGCGCGTTCCTCTTTTGACTACGAGAAACAGATGAGTGAGCACCTGCCGGTCATGGCCGCCGAGGTGGTCGAGTTCTTAGTAACTCGGACCAACGGAGGTTACGTCGATTGCACCGTCGGTGCCGGCGGGCACGCGCGCTTCATTCTGAGCAACGCGCCCGGGGGGAAGCTGCTGGGCCTCGACCTCGACGCCCAGGCGCTGGCGAAGGCCCGCACGGAACTCGCGGCCTTCGGTGAAAGGGTAGCTCTCGTGAAAGGCAACTTCTCAGACCTTGCCTCCATCGCAGACGAGCACGGGTTCCACGACGTCGACGGCGTTCTCTTCGACCTCGGATTCTCATCCATGCAGCTCGATGATCCCTCCAGAGGCTTCAGCTATCAGAGCGAGGGGCCCATCGATATGAGGCTGGACGCGGAGAGCGCGACGACGGCGAACGTGCTGCTCCGTCACGTGAGCGAGAGGGACCTCGCGCAGATCATCTTCGACTACGGAGAGGAGAAGCGCGCCCGCCCCATCGCCCGCTCGATCGTCAGGGCCAGAGAGAACGGGAAGCTCATGACCACGTCCGATCTCACGGCCGCGGTTATGGCAACGAAACCGAAGCAGAAGAACAAGACTCTGTCACGTGTCTTCCAGGCGCTTCGGATCGCCGTGAACGGAGAGCTCGACAATCTGAGATCCGGTCTCGCGCAGGCGGTGGACGTTCTCAGGCCCGGCGGGAGAGTCGTCGTCATCTCGTACCACTCGCTCGAGGACAGGATCGTCAAGCGGCACTTCGTCGACTGCGAGAATCCCTGCACGTGTCCGAGGGACCTCCCGGAGTGCGCGTGCGGGAAGAAGCCGACGCTCAAGATAGTCACGCGGAAGATCATCAGGCCGCGCTACGCGGAAGTCGAATCGAATCCCAGGGCGCGCTCGGGCAAGTTGCGCGTCGCGGAGAAGCTGGAGACAACGAATTGAAGCTGAAGCGCTCCCCGGCCCCCCGAAGGAAGTCAAGGAACGGCGCCGCCCGGCAGGGCGGGCTGCT
>JBDRTQ010000265.1:0-7441 GCA_043823885.1 Candidatus Eiseniibacteriota bacterium
CTCGCCTCGTCACACACGGTGTTCAGGCGATGTGACTCGAGCGTCCTCCGAACCAGCCTTGTCTCCCCGGGATCGGTCATAGGCTTCGTCAGCCAGCCCGGAAGGCGCACCGCTGTCTTCACTCGGCGTCTATCCTCCCCAGCCTGTCACCCGGCGCGACCGTCGAGTCTTCCTGCGCGAGGATCTCGGCCAGAGTCCCCGTGTATCGAGAGATCACTGCCAACGCGGTCTTGTCCTCGACCGATTCAACTACGAGCAACTCGTCGCCCTCGTGCACGGCCGCACCCGGGTCCACCTTCCAGTACGAGATGGTGAACTCGAGCGCTTCCGTCTCCGTCGTTTCCAGAATGATGTCTCTGAGCACGTCTCTCCGGCCTCCGGGTCGATCAGATCTCCTTGCGGAGGCCGGCCCTCAGGATCTTCATCTGCTCGCGATACTTGGCCACCGCGCGCCGCGATATCGTGAACCCCATTCTCCTGAGCTCCTCCGCCACCTTCTGATCCGAGAGCGGTTTCTTCTTGTCTTCCTTGCTGATGATATCATGCATCGCATCCCGCACGGCCTTGGAGGCGATCTCGTCACCGTTACTCGTCCGTATGCCGCTGGAGAAGAAGTACTTCAGTTCGAAGGTCCCCCGCGGTGTCTGCACGTACTTCCCGCGCGTCACCCGGCTGACCGTCGACTCGTGCATGCTGACGTCGTCGGCTATCTGCTGGAGCGTCAGAGGCTTGAGGGCCGACACCCCCTTGTTGAAGAAACCCACCTGAGCGCGCACGATGCTCTCGGTCACACGGACCATCGTGCGGCGCCGGTTCTCAATGCTCTGCACGATCCACCGCGCCGCCTTGAGCTTCTTCGATATGAACTCCCTCTCTTCTGACGCGGAGTCGCTGGACAGGATCCTGCGATAAGTCGGGTTGATGCGCACGCGGGGAACGTCCGAATCGTTGAGGTAGACGACGTAATCGCCGTCAATCTCCTCGATCACAAGATCGGGCATGATGTAGCCCGGGTCGCCGATAATGGGATCGATACGAGGCCTCGGGTCGAGCTTGGCTATCTCACCGATGGCCTCCCTCAAGTCTTCGGTCGTGACGGAGAGCTTCCTTCTGATGGCGTCGTACTTGCATGACTTGAGTTCCTCGAAGCAGGTCGAGACCACCCGCGCGGCCAGCGTGTCCCCGAGTTCCTTTCGCTGCAACTGGAGAAGCAGACACTCCTCTATGGTCCGCGCCGCGATGCCAGCCGGGTCGAGCGCCTGCAGGACCTTGAGGGCCCTCTCAACGGTCTCGACGTCGAGCTTGAGCGCCCCGGCGATCTCCTCCAGAGTGTCGCGGACGTAGCCGTCCGAATCGAGCTCGTCGATGATGTACTCGGCGATGCCGACGAGCGCGTCGTCCTGGCATTCCATGTGAAGCTGGTGCTTCAGCTCGTCCTCGAACGTCACCATGGCAATGGGGACGCGCTCGAATCGCTCGTCATCGTCGTCTCTGACGAAGTTCTGCCCGTAGGCGTGCGAGTAGACGTCGTCCAGGTAGTCGTCCCAGTCGAGTTCCTCGCCGCCGGCGTCCTTCTCCTCCGGGGCCTCGGTCTCCGTCTCCGCTTCCGCCTTCTCGGCCCCCGGCTCGGTCGCCGACTCGGTCTGCCGCTCGTCCGCCGGCTCGTCCCGGTCCTCGGCCCGCTCCTCCCGGTCCTCGGTCGGCTCCGGTTCCGCCACCTCCTTCTCGAGTTCCGCCTCCTCCTCCTCAAGACGCTCGAGCAGCGGATTCTGCAGCAGCTCCTGCTTGAGGAACTGCTCCAGCTCGAGCGTCGACACCTGGAGGATCTTCAGCGCCATCTGCAGCCGCGGCGTCATCACCAGCTGCTGCTGCATTCGCATGTGCATTCCGTGCTTAAGATCCATCACAGTCTCCCTCTGGCCCGTTGGCCCCGGGGGCGACGCTCAGGTCGGCCCGGAGGGGCCCCGCGCGCGGAACCCGATCCATGAGGTGTCGTGGCGCCGATCAGAGGCGGAACCGCTCTCCCAGATACAGCTTCCGCGCCTCTTCGTTCGACGCCAGCTCGGCGGCGTTTCCCGAGAGCAGTATCTCACCCTCGTACATGATATAGGCTCTGTCGGTGACCGACAACGTCTCGCGGACGTTGTGGTCCGTAATGAGAATCCCTATGCCTCTGTCCTTGAGCCTTCTGATGATCGCCTGAATGTCCTGAACCACTATCGGGTCGATGCCGACGAACGGCTCGTCCAGCAATAAGAAAGCCGGCCGAGTCACGAGCGCCCGCGTGATCTCCACGCGCCTCCGTTCCCCACCGGAGAGCGTATCGGCCGAACGATCGCGGAGGTCCTCGATCCCCAACTCGCTCAGGAGCTCCGTCAGCCTCTCCTCGCGCTCCGCCCGGGTTCCGCCCAGCGTCTCCAGAATGGCAGTGACGTTCTGCGCAACGGTCAGGCCCCTGAAGATGGACGACTCCTGTGACAGGTATCCCACACCGAGGCGCGCCCGTCGGTACATAGGGAGCCTGGTGATCTCGACCCCGTCAAGGTAGACCTCGCCCTCATCCGGCGTCAGAAGCCCGACGATCATGTGGAAGGTCGTTGTCTTCCCGGCGCCGTTGGGCCCCAGAAGTCCGACGACCTCACCCCGCTCGAGGCTGATCTCCACGTTATTGACCACGGCGCGCCGGCCGTAGCGCTTGACCAGTCCCGTGGCGCCGAGCGTGCGGGGTGCTATCGCACCTCCGTTTCCCGGTCTGTCACTCTTCCTCGACAAGCTCCCCCTCCGGCGTTCGCACGAACGCCTTGAAGTCGCTCTTCACCCTGATGTTCTTGAGGTCGGGGTCGGCCTCTACACCGACGCCCGTCATCACGTCCTTGCCTTTCGTCACGCGAACGGGACGGTCCGATTCGACCTTCCCCTTGCGCTCGTCCCACGTGAGTCTCTCGGTCGTCAGAATGGTGCCGTCGGCCGCATACACCACGACGTTGCCCAGCACTTCCATGTCGTTGGTCCGCCGGGCCAGGATACCCTCGTCCGCCGTGAGCGTCGATCGGATCTCACCCGCCCCGTCGAAGAAGTCGACTCGAAGGGTCATCATCTCGACCCGGTCGGCGTCCTCGTAGACAAGTGCGTGCTTCGCCGAGATGGACCAGACCCTCTCGCCCTCTCGCGTCTGCGTGAGCGTGAACCCGTCCACTTCCTGGTCGGCGCGTGTCCTCGATCTCCCGAACCCGACCTCCTCGTCTCCACCGCACCCGAAGAGCAGCAGCAGTGCGAGGACGGAGGCGAGTCTGAGGACAGGGGGCGGCTTCATCGTGCTCCGTTCTTCAGTGTGGCGACCTGACATCGCCTCGTGACATGCATCGCGCGCCGGCAGGCGCCGCGCCCTCAATATACCCGAGAAGCACCCGGTCCTCAAGGCGTCCCGCCAAGTACGATGCGAGATCCGATGAGGTTCTCAGGGGTGGAGGATAGCAGAATGCTGAATGAGGGGTCAACAAGCAGGCTCGGCCGGGCGTCAACCCATTGCGCGCAGGCAGTCATGGATATGAATGACTCCGCGGGGCCTGCCTTCGTCGGTCACTATTACGAGGGAAGTGATGGGGCCGGGCTCGTTCGTCTCCATCTTCTCAAGAGCGTCGGCCACGAGTTCGTCCTCGCCCACCGTTCTCGGGGCCGGCGTCATCACATCGCCCACGCGCGCGCTCAGGACGTCGGTTCTCTTCATGATGATGCGCTTGAGGTCGCCATCCGCGACGATGCCCACCAGCCTCTCGTCCCCGTCGACCACCGTGGTCAGGCCGAGCCTCTTCCCGGCTATCTCAACTATGGCGTCCTTCATGAGCGCGTCGGCCGATACCACGGGTAGCGCGTCTCCGGAGTGCATTACGTCCCTGACCCTCAGGAGGAGTCTTCGGCCCAGCGCACCGGCCGGGTGGAAAGAGGCGAACGCGTCTCTGTCTATCTGCTTCTCCGTGAGCACCGCCACGGCGAGCGCGTCTCCAAGCGCCAGCGCCGCCGTAGTACTCGCCGTCGGGACGAGGTCCATGGGACAGGCCTCGCGCTCGACGCAGGCGTCCACCACGATGTCGGAACGCGACGCGAGCGTCGACCCCACGTCTCCGGTGATCGCGACGATGGTGACGCCGATGTCACGGATGAGCGGCAGCAGTCGAAGCAGCTCCTCGCCTTCCCCGCTCTTGGAGATGGCCAGCACCACGTCGCCCCTGCCCACCATCCCGACGTCGCCGTGAGCGGCGTCCGCCGGGTGAAGAAAGAACGCCCTCGTCCCGGTGCTGGCGAACGTGGCAGCTATCTTCCGCGCCACCAGTCCGGACTTGCCGGCGCCGCAGACGATGATGCTCCCGGGTGACTCCAGTATCGCGCGGACCGCCTTGACGAATCCTTCGCCGACACGCCTTGACAGCGCGTCGATGGCGTCGCGCTCGACGCGGAGGACCTCCCGTCCCGTGTTCAGGAGTTCCTCGTCCGAGAGGCTGCGGTCGCCCGCCTTCCTCCCGGTGTCCGTCGACTTGCTCAAGAAAGCGCCTCCCGCACCGCGCGCGGACACCGTCGTCCGTCGCCGCCGGCGCCGTCAGATACTGGCCAGAAACTCCGAGACGACGTCCTTCCAGTCGCCCCTGGACTTCAGAATACTCTCGACCGTCTCGCGCACGGCTCCCCGGCCTCCGGCCGCCTCAGTGACGTGCGGTGCGGACTCCAGGAGGTCGGTGCACGCATCGCCCACCGCCACCCCGATGCCCACCGCCTGTATGGACGCCATGTCCACGAGGTCGTCGCCGACATACGCTATGGCGGAGAGTGCAACACCGTGCCGCTCGGCGATCTCGCGCACGACCTGGAGCTTCTGCTGTTCACCCTGATAGAGCTCCGTAACACCCAGCATCTCGGCGCGGCGCTTGACTATCTCCGACACACGGGCCGACAAGAAGATGACCTCTATGCCGGCGTGCTGCGCCACCTTGATCCCGATGCCGTCACGCACCGAGAACTCCTTCATCTCCTCGCCGGACGGGCCGAGAACAAGATGCGCGTTGGTCAGCACGCCATCCACGTCCAGTATCAGGAGCCTTATGCCGGCCGCCGTGCTCTTGTCGAGCGCCAGCATCTTCTACCCTCCTGTCGCGCGCACCGCGCGCGCCACTGGGAGAACGCCCTCCAACAACCCCCTCAGTTCCGACAGCGGTATCATAGAATGGGCGTCCGACAGCGCCGACCCGGGCGTAGGATGCGTTTCTATGAAGAGCGCGTCACACCCCGCCGCGCACGCCGCTCGCGCCAGGACCGGGACGAACTGCGGCTGACCACCCGACACGCCCGAGGCCGCGGCGGGCAGCTGCACGCTGTGGGTAGCGTCGAAGACCACGGGACATCCCGCACCCCGCATGATCTCGAAGGAGCGCATGTCCACGACCAGATCGTGGTAACCGAAGGACGTGCCCCGTTCCGTCAGAAGAACGCGCTCATTGCCCACCGCGGCCGCTTTGGCCACGATGCGTGCCATATCGTCAGGGGCCATGAACTGCCCCTTCTTGATGTTCAGAGGAAGCCCGGTCCGTGCCGCAGCTTCGAGAAGACGGGTCTGCCTGCAGAGGAAGGCCGGTATCTGCAGGGCATCCAGTACCTCCGACGCCGGTCCCACCTCGCCGCGCTCGTGGACGTCGGAGAGCACGGGCACGCCCAGCTCGCGCTTGACCCGCAGGAGCGCGCGCAGCCCGTGTTCGAGCCCGGGGCCGGCGTGCGACCCAGGAGACGACCTGTTGTCCTTCAGATATGACGACTTGAAGACGAAGGGCACGCCGAGGTCGGCTGCGATCTCCTTGACTGCTCCGGCCACCTCGAGGGCGAGGTCATCGCTCTCGATGACGCACGGTCCGGCGATGAGGGCCAGCGGCAGCCCCTCGCCTATCTGGACGTTGCCTATGCTAACGACGCGCGCCGCCATCGACCTTGCCCCCTGATGCGTGCTCGAGCGACCCGGAGCCTCCGCTCGTCCTGTGCTTCAGAGCGGCCCCGACGAACTCCCTGAACAACGGATGCGCGACTCCCGGACGCGAACGGAACTCCGGGTGGAACTGGCAACACACGAACCACGGATGATCCGCGATCTCGACCATCTCCACGAGGTCTGCGCTCTCGTGTATGCCGGACGACACGAGTCCCTTCGACTCCAGCTGCGCCCGGAACTCGTTGTTGTACTCGTACCTGTGACGGTGCCGCTCACGCACGTCGCTTTCGCCGTAGACCTCGTACGCCCGCGTGCCCTCGATGATGTGGCAGTCGTAGCCGCCCAGCCTCATCGTGCCGCCCATGTTGACCACCGATTTCTGATCCGGGAGCAGGTCTATGACCGGATAGGCGGTGTCAGGGTCGAACTCCGTTGAGTGCGCGGCTTCGAGACCGCACACGTTCCTGGCGAACTCGATCACGGCGCAGTGCAGTCCGAGACAGATGCCGAAGTACGGCACACCCCGGCTCCGCGCATAGCGAGCGGACTCTATCTTGCCTTCGATGCCCCGCTCCCCGAATCCCCCCGGAACGAGCACGCCGTCGCATCCCTCGAGGACTCCAGCCGCATCGCCGGTCCGCTCGATCTCCTCGACGTCGACCCACATAAGGTTGACCCTTGCATCGTTCTCGACGCCCGCGTGCACGAACGCCTCGGTTATGCTCTTGTAGGAATCCTGAAGCTCGATGTACTTGCCGCAGATGGCTATCGATACCTCCCGCGACGGGTTCGCTATGCGGTCGACGACCGATTCCATCCTGCCGAGGTCCGCGGGGCCCGCGTCCATCCCGAGCTTCTCCAGTACGATGGCGTCGAGCCCGTCGGCGTGGAAACGAAGCGGCACCTCGTAGATCGAGGGAACGTCGCGCGCGTCGATGACGGCGCCAGTCTCCACGTTGCAGAAGAGCGCTATCTTGTCCTTGAGATCGTCCGTCAGGGGGCGTTCCGTGCGGCAGATGAGGATGTCCGGCTGGATGCCGATGTCCCTGAGGGCGCGCACGCTGTGCTGCGTGGGCTTGGTCTTCAGCTCGCCGGCCGCCTTGATGTACGGCACCAGGGTCAGGTGAACGTAAAGGACGTTCTCGGGGCCCTTGTCGAGACGCATCTGGCGAATCGCCTCGAGGAACGGCAGGCTCTCGATGTCACCGACCGTGCCACCGATCTCGACGATAACGACGTCGGTGTCGGTGCCCTCGGAGACTCTGTCGATACGCTCCTTGATCTCGTTCGTGACGTGAGGGATCACCTGGACCGTCCCGCCGAGGTAGTCACCCCGCCTCTCCTTCGTGATGACGGCCTCGTAGATCTGCCCCGCGGTGATGTTGTTGTTCTGGCCGAGTTCCTTCCCGACGAACCTCTCGTAGTGGCCCAGGTCCAGGTCGGTCTCGGCTCCGTCATCCGTGACGAACACCT
>JBDRTQ010000266.1:0-2628 GCA_043823885.1 Candidatus Eiseniibacteriota bacterium
GGGAACGGAACGAACGAACTTCCAGGAGGAACGCAATGACCGAACGCGGGAACGAGGTGAGGGTGGGAGTCACCCTGTCGGTTGCGGGGGTGCTGCTCGTCGCCGGCATTCTGTGGCTCGGCGGCTTCAGCTTCGGTGAGAGCAGGTACACGTTCAACGTCATGTTCGAGGAGGTGGCCGGGCTCGCCGCCGGGGACAAGGTGACGGTCGCGGGTCTGAGCGCGGGGGAGATCCTCACGCTCTCGCTCGCGCCGTTCGGGAAGGTCGTTGCCGAGGTCGAGGTAGACGACTACATCAGGATCCCCGTTGATTCGCGCATCTCGGTCGCCAGCTACGGTCTCATCGGGGCGAAGGTCATATCGATCAGACCCGGCGCGAGCGACGTGCACATCGAGCCCGGCGCGGTGGTTCAGGGCCACTACGAGAAGGGGCTGGGCGATGTCGTGAACGAGATTGGCGAGGCCCTGGCCGACATCCGGATCGTCATGAAGTCGGCAGACGAGATCCTTACCGACGAGGAAGGCAAGGAACTCGTCAAGGACGCGCTGGCCAACGCGAATGCCGCCTCACACGATCTCAGGCGTGCCACCGCCGACCTGCGAATCATGGCCACGGAACTCAGGACCTTCGTCGGCGAGAAGCGAGAACCGGCTGGCGACGCCATCGAGGCGATGGAGGGCGCCATTCTCGGGTTCCAGGAGGTGACGGCAGAGCTCAAGACGGTATCGGCGTCGCTCGATTCCATCGTGCGGAGAGTCGAGGGTGGACAGGGGACGCTGGGCAAGCTCATCAACGAGGACCAGGTTCACGAGGAGTTCCTTGCCGCCATCAAGGAGGTCAGAGAGCTCGTCGCGACCATAAGCAACAACCCCAACAGCTTCGTCAAGTTCTCGCTGTTCTAGAGGGGTGGGCGGCGGATTCGTCCCGCCGCCGGCTCGCGCGGTTCGAGATTGGGGCGGGGCCAGGCGTGCCGCCAGCGACAGGAGGAGGGGAGGATGGGGGGAAAGAAGAAGAGCGTGTTCTTCTGCAGCGGTTGCGGCCACGAGTCGCCGAAGTGGCTGGGGAAGTGCCCCGGCTGTGGTGAGTGGAACACGTTCGTAGAGGCTGAGGTGCAGAGGAACCGTCCACTGGGCAGGTCGGCGACGGCGGCGCGCGAGGCTCCTGTTGCCCTGCCCGATATCACGGCGGACGCCTCTGAGCGGATGCCGACCGGGATCTCCGAGTTTGACCGGACTCTGGGCGGAGGCATAGTGCCCGGCGCGGTCATGCTGGTCGGAGGTGACCCGGGCATAGGGAAGTCCACGCTGCTCCTCCAGGCCAGCGACGCCGTAGCGCGGAGCGGCGAGACGGTACTCTACGTTACCGGCGAGGAGTCACGCTCGCAGATACGACTGCGGGCCTCACGCCTCGGTGTCGATTCCAGATTGATCAGCGTCCTCACGGAGACCGACGTGTCGCGCGTCCTCGAGGTCGCTGCGTCCCTGCAGCCGGGCGTCCTCGTTCTCGATTCCATACAGACCATCTATCACGCGGAGGCCAGCGGCTCCCCCGGGAGCGTGTCCCAGGTTCGTGAGTCGGCTGCTTCGCTCGTGCGGTTCGCCAAGGAGACGGGCGTCCCCGTCTTCCTCATCGGTCACGTGACCAAGCAGGGCGCGATAGCGGGCCCCAGGATCCTCGAACACATGGTCGACACGGTGCTCTACTTCGAGGGCGACAAGCGCATGCCCTACCGGATCCTGCGCGCCGTGAAGAACCGCTACGGCTCGACGGACGAGATAGGTGTGTTCGAGATGACCGCGGGAGGCCTGGTCGAGGTCGCCGATCCATCGGGTCTCTTCGTGTCCAGGGATCTTCCCAACACCTCTGGCTCGGTCGTCATCGGCGTAGTCGAGGGGACTCGCGCGCTCATGGTGGAGATACAGGCGCTCACGGGGCTCACCAACTACGCGGTCCCGCAGCGCTCGAGCACGGGGGTAGACCGGAGAAGGTTGCCGCTCCTTCTCGCGGTGCTCGAACGCAGGGGCGGCTTGAGCCTCGGCAATCGCGACATCTTCGTCAACGTCGCCGGTGGCGTCAAAGTGGAGGAGCCGGCCGCCGACCTCGGCGTGGCGCTGGCCGTAGCGTCGAGCTACTGGGACGTTCCGGTGGACGAACGCACGGCGGTCTTCGGCGAGATAGGGCTAGGCGGTGAGGTCAGGCGAGTTACGCAGGCCGGCAAGCGGGCCCAGGAGGCAGCGCGGCTGGGATACTCCCGCATCGTCCTGCCACGGCACGCCCTGCCGAAAGAGGAGCGCCCGAAGGGCGTCGAGTTCATCGAGGTTCGCACGCTCGGCGACGCGATGGACACGCTCCTCGGGTCGCGGCGAAGCAGGCGCGCGGGCGGAACCGATGCGGCTTCGGACGTCTCCGATGAACCGGAGGAGTCCGGGCGTCGCGCGACCGCCGTGCGAGCCAAGGAGGCGTGACGGTGACGAGGGTAGGCACGATCCTCGTGGCGGCAGGCTCGTCTGAGCGCGTCGGCGCGATCTTCCCCAAGCAGTTCCTGCCTCTGGGACCGGACCCCATGTTCTTTCTGGCGCTCGAGAGCGTCCTTCCTCACTCCGACGAGGTCGCGATAGTCACGCTGCC
>JBDRTQ010000267.1:0-3088 GCA_043823885.1 Candidatus Eiseniibacteriota bacterium
GGAGATCCTCGTGCTGATCCCCACGGACAGCGCCGGCGAGCCCGCCAGGCTCGAGGTGACTGTCGACCCCAGCAGAAGCGTGGTCAAGGGAATGGTCGCTCACACGAGGTCGGGTGACCACACCCGCTACCGCATCCAGGAAACGAGTTTCGGAGTCGAGACGAAGCCCTCCGATTTCGTCATCGACATACCGCCTGAGGCAGAGCGAATCGGTGGATAGCGGCGCGGCCGCGTCCCTTCGCGCTCCCGGACGCCACCGGCTCAGCATCCTCACCTTTGAACCCCACCAGCCGACGAACGGTAATACCCGATGAAGATAGCCGTCATCACGCTGGGCTGCCCCAAGAACCTGGTCGATACCGAGGTCATGCTGGGACTCCTGGCTGACGAGGGGCACGAGTTCGCTTCGGAGGTCGGGGAGGCCGACACGGTAATAGTGAGCACGTGCTCATTCATATCGGCCGCCGTCGAGGAGTCCCGTGACGTCGTCGACCAGTGTCTCGCCCTCAAGACCGGTGGCGCGGTCCGCCACGTGATAGTCGCCGGCTGTCTGCCGCAGCGCTACGGGGCCGCGACCTGGGACATGCTCCCCGGTGTGGACGCCGTTGTCGGATGCTCGGACTTCGAGAAGATCGCGCAGGTCGTCCGAGAGGTCGAATCGGACGCCAGCGTCTTCAGCGTCGGTGTTCCGAGAGCACTCTACGACGATTCGTCCCCACGCGTCCTTGGGACGCCCGGACACATAGCGTACGTAAAGATCGCGGACGGATGCGACAACCGCTGCGCATACTGCACCATTCCTTCCATACGCGGCGCCCTGAGAAGCCGGACACCCGAGTCGGTGCTCCGTGAGGTTGCGGCCCTGGCCGAGAGCGGCGTCAGGGAGATCAATCTCATAGCGCAGGATACAACCGCCTACGGCACGGACATTGCACCGGATGTTACATTGCCCGCGCTTCTGTCCGCGCTCGCAGACACCGGTGTACCGTGGATCCGTGTTCTGTACACACACCCGGCGCACGTGACCGACGAGCTGCTGTCGGCCATGTCCGACCTGGAGCCCGTAGTGCCGTACCTGGACCTGCCCATCCAGCACATATCCGATCGGGTCCTCGCGGCAATGGGCCGCCGGACGGACGGCGAGCACATCCGCTCGCTGATCGCCCGCGTGCGAGAGACCGTGCCGGACGTCTCCATAAGAAGTTCGGTCATGGTCGGATTCCCCGGAGAGACGGAGGGAGAGTTCCAGGAACTCCTTGAGTTCGTCCGTCAGGGGAACGTTGACTACCTGGGCGTCTTCGAATACTCGCCGGAACCCGGGACGCCCGCCTTCTCCCTCCCGGGAAACGTCGAGGCCGAGACCGCGTCGGAACGCGCGCGTGCGATCGTCGAGACCATGGAACGACTGACCGAAGCGCGGACAAGAGACATGATCGGCCGTGCGGTCACGGTCCTGATCGACACACCCGGGTCGGTCGAAACGAAACGGCGTGCGGTCGGGCGGACCTCGGGTCAGGCATGGGAAATGGACGGCGAGGTGCTCATCGAACCGGCCGGCCGGGGTCTTGAGGAGGGCTGCTTCGCGCGCGTTGAGGTCACCGGCGGGGCCGGATTCGACCTGAAGGCGAGGCTCGCCTAGCGCCCCGGCGCGCGCAGGCGCAGCGGGGAGAAACCGCTTGATAGGTTCGAGCGCGCTGTGCTAGCTTTGCCGGTGTCTTGGGTGGGGGGTGCGGTGTGGGGAACAGAAGAGACACGGTGCGGACCTGCTCTTCCGAGGGAAGCAGCGAGCTGCCGCCGGTCGGTCGTTCCGATCTGGACATCCTGTGCGTGCTCCTCGCGGGAGGAACCGGGGGCGAGCCCGTGCATTCGGTCGGCAGGGAACTTCTCGACCGGTTCGGGTCCCTCTCGGAGGTGCTCAGGGAACCTCCATCGAGCCTGACGAGGGTGAGAGGGGTGGGCGACAGGCTGGCGTCCCGGCTTGCGGCCGTGAGAGAGCTTGCCGGCCGACTTCGGGTTCACGAGAAGCGAGCGCCCAGGCTGTATCTCAGCGGGCCCGAAGACGTTGCGGACATGTTCATGAGGGAGATGGCCACCCTCGACCGGGAACACTTCAGAGCTGTTCTCCTGAACACAAAGAACAGAATACTGGGCGTCAGGACCATCTCCATCGGGTCCCTGAATGCATCGATCGTTCACGCGAGGGAAGTGTTCAAGGCGGCCGTCGCCGAGAGCGCCCAGGCGATAGTGCTGGTGCACAATCACCCCTCGGGACTGCCGGAACCCAGCAGCGAAGACATCGTCGTCACCGAGCGACTGGCCGAGGCGGGCAGGATACTGGGGATAGAGATACTCGACCACATAGTACTTGGCAGCCAGGGGTTCGTCAGTCTCAAAGAGATGGGACACCTCTGACGCCTCTTCGCGAGTTCAGGCACACGCCGGAAACGGAAGCGCAACCATGCTGTTCGACTCCGTACTTGGACTGGTCAACGATGTCGCCATCGACCTCGGCACGGCCAACACGCTCGTCTACGTGAGAGGCCGTGGAGTCGTCCTGAACGAGCCGTCCGTCATTGCCATTGACACACGGACCGGCAAGGTCGTGGCCGTCGGCAGCAAGGCCAAGGAGATGCTCGGCCGGACACCGGACGGCATCAAGGCCCTTCGCCCGATGAAGGACGGCGTCATTGCCGACTTCGAGGGAACTGAGGACCTCCTGCGGGAGTTCATACTCCAGGTTCAGAGACGCCGGCTGCTGGTCAGGCCCAGAATGGTCATATGCGTGCCCTCCGGCATCACCGAGGTGGAGCGCCGTGCGGTGCAGGACTCGGCGGAGCACGCCGGGGCGAGGGAGGTCTTCCTCGTGGCAGAGCCCATAGCCGCCGCCATCGGTGTCGGGCTCCCTGTCGACAAACCGTCAGGCAACATGGTCGTCGACATAGGCGGAGGAACGACCGAGATCGCCGTCATCGCGCTCTCCGGGATCGTCAACCACACGTCCATCCGCGTCGGCGGTGACGAGATGGACGAGGCCATCATGAACCACCTCCGCCGGAGCTACAACCTGCTCATCGGCGAGCAGACCGCC
>JBDRTQ010000268.1:0-7192 GCA_043823885.1 Candidatus Eiseniibacteriota bacterium
CACGCGCTCGCGGCCGAGTCCCTGCCCGAGGCGGTCGCCGAGGCGGCCGTTGCGGTCACCGACGCCCTCAGGGCCGGCCACAAGGTGCTCCGGTGCGGCAACGGCGGAAGCGCCGCTGACGCGCAGCATGTTGCGGCCGAGCTGGCGGGCAGACTCCGTCTGGAGCGCGGCGGCCTGCCGGCTATCGCGCTGACGGTGAACAGCTCGGTCCTGACCGCACTGGCGAACGACTACGGCTACGATATGGTGTTCGCCAGACAGGTCGAAGCGTTGGGGTGCAGGGGAGACGTGCTGGTCGGGATCTCGACGAGCGGCAGGTCGCGCAACGTCGTGAAGGCTCTCGAGGCAGCGCGCGCCGTGGGCGTTGTGACCGTGGGGCTCACTGGGCGCGACGCGGGGCCGATGGGGGAGCTGTGCGACCATCTGATCGCCGTTCCCACTGATGACACGCAGCGCGTTCAGGAGATACACATCGCGGCCGGGCACGCCATATGCGAGATCGTTGAGTCCGCGCTGTTCGGTCAATAGCCTCGGGGGAGAGGGAGAGCGAGTGGATCCCATAATCATCGGCATCGGAGGGGGAACCGGTTCGGGGAAGACGACCGTCGCCAAGCAGGTTCGGAAGCATTTCCCGGAGGAGAGTGTCGTCATCGTCCATCACGACTCCTACTACGTGGACCGCAGCGAGCTTCCGCCCACGAGCCGGGAGAAGATCAACTACGACCATCCGGACTCGTTCGACAACAAACTCCTGATAGCCCAGCTGAACGACCTGAGAGCGGGCCGGCACATAGCGAAGCCCATCTACGACTTCGAGACGCACACCAGACGGCAGGAGACAATCACCGTCCGGTCGACTCGGATCATACTGCTCGAGGGCATCCTGGTGCTGGCCGAGGACGCGCTCAGGGAGCTCATGGACATCAAGCTCTACGTCGATACGGACGCAGACGAGCGCTTCATTCGCCGCCTGCGGCGCGACATCACGCACCGAGGCAGGACCGTCGACCAGGTCATCGAGCAGTACCTCAGGACAGTCCGGCCGATGCACCTGCAGTTCGTTGAGACCAGCAAGCGCTACGCGGACGTGATAATCCCCGAGGGCGGGCTGAACCTCGTGGCCGTCGATCTTATCGTCACGAAGGTCCGGGACATCCTCGCGGCTCACTAGCGGCAGCGGCCGTTGACGTTGACGCATAGGAAGGGACACGCTTGTGATGGTGCGACATCTCATCAGGATCCTCCGGCCGGACCAGTGGACGAAGAACCTCGTCCTTTTCGCGGGCCTGATGTTCGCGGGGGGCATGGGGACGCGGACGCTCGTCCTCCAAGCGACCGCGGGCTTCCTTGCCTTCTGCGCCCTGTCGGGCGCTACCTACATATTCAACGACCTGATGGACGTCCGCCGGGACCGCGAGCACCCCGTCAAGAAGCTGCGACCGCTCGCGTCGGGGGACCTGCCGGCCGGCGTAGCGGCGACCGCCGCGGCCGTGCTGGCGGCGCTGGCGCTCGTGTGGGCCTACAGCCTGCATCTGAACTTCGGGCTGGTCGCCACGGGCTACCTGGCCCTCAACGTGCTGTACAGCCTCGCTCTCAGGAAGATGGTTGTTCTGGACGTCATGGCGATCGCGATCGGATTCGTGCTCCGAGCGGTCGGGAGCGTGGAGGTCCTCAAGGGGCCTGCGCCCGACACGGAGCTGTCGCCGTGGCTTCTCGTCTGCACGTTCTTCCTTGCCCTCTTCCTGGGACTGGGGAAGAGGAGGCACGAGGTGCTGGTGCTTGGGGCCGACGGCGGGAAGCACCGTCCGGTGCTGCAGCACTACCCGCCGCCGCTCATCGACGCCCTCTTCGGTGTCGTGACCGCGTCGACGGTCGTCTCCTACGCAATCTACACCATCTGGCCGGGAACCGTCGCGAAGGTCGGAGGAACGGGACTCGTCTACACGATACCCTTCGTGGTGTACGGCGTCTTCAGATACCTCTACCTGATGTTCGCCGCGGGTGGAGGAGGACAGCCGTCCCGCGCGCTGGTGTCGGACCTTCCGCTCGCGATCAACATCGTCCTGTGGGTCCTCGTGGTGGCGTTCGTCATCTATGCGAGGTGAGAACCGGAAACCCGCGCCCGGGCGCCGCGTTCGCGGTCCTCGAGCGGGTCTCGCGTGGACGCTGCCGTGCCGTGGACGGCAGCGTTTTCCTGGGAGGGCAGAGCAACTGCACAGCGTCAGCGTGGAGGCATTCGCCAAGATCAATCTCGGATTGGCCGTCACAGGCGAGAGACCGGACGGCTATCACGACATCGAGACTGTGTTCCAGAGCGTGTCGCTCTCAGACACCGTCGTTGTCGGGCCGCAGGCGGGGCCCGCTCCGGTGTCTCTCCACGTACTCGGCTCGCCACTTCCGGGCGGCCCGGACAATCTGGCGTGGCGGGCCGCCGCGGCGGCGTGCGCCGCTTTCGGGTGCGGGGGAGTGTCGATCGAGCTGACGAAGCGCATCCCCGTGGCGGCGGGGCTGGGCGGCGGGAGCGCCGACGCCGCCGCGGTCCTCGTGGGCATGGACGCCCTGTTCGACCTTGAAGCGAAGGCGGGCGCCCTGGCGGAATTGGGAGCCCTTATCGGCTCAGACGTGCCCTTCATGCTGGCCGGAGGCACCGCCCTGGGCACCGGCAGGGGAGAGAAGCTCGAGCGACTGCCCGCCCTCGTCGGGGTCTGGTTCGTCCTCGTTACTCCTCGCTTCGGGATTTCGGCTGCGGAGGCCTACGGAATCCCGAGAATCGGGTTGACAGAAGCTGCTAGCTTCATTAGAGTAAACTGTTTAGCTGTCCGGGAAGGCGACATTCCGACGCTTGCCAAAGGGCTTCGGAACGACCTGGAGGCTGGGGTTGTGTCTGTTTATCCGGAGGTTGCGCGCGTCAAGGAGGCGCTGCTGGACGCTGGCGCCCTTGCCGCCGTGATGTCCGGAAGCGGACCGACGGTCGTCGGACTCGTCCAGGACGAGGCGACCGGCAAGGACGTAGCGTCACGCCTGGCGAGGCGAGACGTGGACGTACATGTCGTAGCGCCGATCGACGTCGGCCAGCGCGTGACTCGGAAGAACGACGCCTGAGGGCGAGTCTCCCCGTACCACGCCTGTTCCGGATTCGGTCCAGTCCCTTCATCCAGGCGGAGGGCGGTGAAACGATGGAGATCACCGAGGTCAGGCTGACTTTGCGCCATGAGGAGCGCCTCAAGGCGTTCGTCAGCATCACGTTCGACAACGCGTTCGTCGTCAGGGGCCTCAAGGTCATTGACGGCAACACGGGTCTATTCGTCGCAATGCCCAGCCGGCGACGGAAGGACGGTGAGTTCAGAGACATCGCTCACCCGATCAACAACGCGACGCGGCAGATGATAGAGGACGCCGTTCTCGCCGAGTTTGAGCGTCAGGTTGCGATTGGCGGGGACGAGCCTCAAACGGCTGAGCAAGAGCTGGTGCTCGCCGATGAGTTTTGCGACTAGAAGGGTGGTCGCTGGGGCGTCGTCAAGTGGCAAGACACGGGTCTTTGGATCCCGCATCGGAGGTTCGAATCCTCCCGCCCCAGCCAGAGTCACCACTGGGGCGGTGTGGTTATTCCGGCGGGATCGACGTGCAGGGCGTCTTCTGGAGGGGACGTGATGCCTAACGAACTGGGGCTTTTCAGCGGCAACGCCAATCGCGCACTCGCTGAGGAGATCGCTGGGTACCTGGGCCTGAGACTGGGTGAGGCCACGGTCGGGAGATTTCGCGACGGGGAAATAAGCGTCAGCATCTCCGAGAACGTCCGCGGGATGGACGCGTTCGTCATACAGCCAACGGCCCCTCCGGCCGAGAGTCTCTTCGAGCTTCTGATAATGATGGACGCCCTGAGGCGGGCGTCGGCGCGGCGGATCACCGCGGTCGTGCCCTACTTCGGTTACGCCAGGCAGGACCGGAAGGACAGACCGCGCGTGGCCATCACCGCGAAGCTCGTCGCCAACCTGCTGACGGTCGCGGGGGCAGACCGGATCCTGACGATGGACCTTCACGCCCCCCAGATCCAGGGGTTCTTCGACATCCCGATGGACCACATTTACGCGGCGCCGGTCCTTCTCCGGTACTTCGACGAGCACGCCGGCAACGATCTCGTTGTCATGTCGCCGGACATCGGAAGCATCAAGATGGGCAGAGCGTTCGCGAAACGTTTGGGCGCGTCGCTCGGCTTCGTTGACAAGAGACGCCCGAGCCCCGACGCGATCGAGGTCATGAACGTGGTCGGCGAGGTCGAGGGCAAGCACGTCATCATGATAGATGACATCATCAGCACCGGCAGCTCAATGATCGAGGGCGCGAACGCCGTGATGAAGATGGGAGCCGCAAAGGTCACGGCCGGCGCCACTCATGCGCTGTTCGCGGACGGCGCCGTGGAGACGCTCTGCGACTCGGTGATCGAGGAGATCGTGATCACGAACACGCTGAGCAACGAGCGTGTGGTATCGGACAAGATCCGCACCCTGTCGGTCGCGGAACTCCTCGGAGAGGCGATAGACAGGATACATGGAGAGAAGTCGGTAAGCTCGCTCTTCGTCTGATGCGAGTTGCCGCGAACGCTGCGCCGGACCGGCCGGGGACGACCGGCAAGCGGCTCCAGGCGCCGACTGACAGGCAGACACGGAGAGGAACAGATGGCAACCGTCAGACTTAAGATGCGACGAAGAACGGACACGGGCAAGCAGGGGACCAAGCGGATACGCGCCGGCGGTGATGTGCCCGCGGTGCTCTACGGCGAGAAGCAGGACAACGTGCCGATCTCGATCGAGGCCAACGAGTTCCGGACGGCCCTTTCTACGGCTTCGGGACGGAACGTCATCCTCCAGCTGGTGCTGGAGGGTGAGGATTCCGCGACCAGGGCGGTCATAAGGGACATGGAGCGGGACGCCCTGACGCGGGAGATCCTTCATGTCGACCTGCAGCGGATCTCGGAGAACAAGCCCATCGTCATGCACGTGCCTCTGACGCTGGTAGGTGAGTCAAAGGCGGTGAAGGAAGGGCGCGGCATCCTCGACCACGCGATGCGTCAGCTGGAGGTCAGGTGCCTCCCGCGGGACATCCCGGAGCACATAGAGGTCGACATCTCCCAACTCGAGGTCAGGAACGCCATTCACGTCAGGGACATCGTCATCGACAAGCTCGAGATACTCGACCATCCGGACCGTCCGGTAGTCGAGGTACTCCAGCCGACTCTGTTCGTGGAGCCGGGTGATGAGCTCGAGGCTGCCGGGGGTGAAGCGGGCGGAGAGGCGTCGGGCGATGGTGAGGGAGCCGATGGGGCTTCCTCTGGCGCTCCTGAGGAGAAGAGCTAGGCGCAGTGAGGGTAATCGCCGGACTCGGGAATCCGGAGAAGAAGTACGAGGGTTCCCGTCACAACGTTGGATTCCTTGTTGTCGCCGGGCTGGCCGACGGGTGCGGTATCCGACTCTCGGCTGGGCGCGGCGACTTCATGAGTGGGGTCTGCCAGATCGCCGGCGCCGCTGTGCGCCTCGTGATGCCGCTGACGTACATGAACAGAAGCGGCGTTGCGGTGGAGCAGGTTCTCGAAGAGACGATCGCCGGTCCCGAGCAGCTTCTCGTGGTCTGTGACGACACGAACCTTCCTCTGGGACAGATTCGTCTCAGGAGTGGGGGGAGCGCGGGCGGGCACAACGGTCTGGCATCGATAATCGAGCGGCTCGGGACGGAGGGCTTCGCGCGCCTCCGCCTCGGAGTCGGTCCGCCTCCCGAGGGAGGCGACCTGGCCGACTTCGTGCTCGACCGCATAGGAGACGACGACCGCCCGGACCTTGACGAGATGGTCGGGCGCGCCGTCGAGGCCGTGAAGCTTCTGCTCAGCGATGGCATCGAGGCCGCGATGACGGTGTTTAATCGGAAGATGGACCCAGCCGGGAGCGAGGGGCCTCAGGAGGACTAATGTCACAGCTCGCTGTTCCGCTGGCGTCTGGGATCGTCGGCCTCATCTTCGTGGGCATTCTCGTTCGCGAGGTGCTGTCGAAGAGCCCCGGCAACGAGGCCATGCAGAAGATCTCGCTGGCCATTCAGGAGGGCGCGCGCGCCTTCCTCAAGCGTGAATACACGTACGTCTCGGTGCTCGTTCTTGTGATCGCGGGTCTCATCGCGCTGGCTCCGACCCTGTCCGGGAACCCCGACCTGCCGCTGGGCTGGAAGACGTCGGTCGCGTTCGTGCTGGGCGCCCTGGTGTCGGCTCTGGCCGGATACGTCGGGATGAGCATCGCGACGCGCGCCAACGCGAGGACAACGCAGGCGGCGGTCGACGGAGGCGTCAGGGGAGCGCTCGGGGTTGCCGTTTCCGCCGGTTCGGTGATGGGCATGAGCGTGGCCAGCATGGCTCTCCTGGGCCTTGTCCTGGTCTACTGGCTCTTCCATGTGCCGGCCATCGTCAACGGATACGCGATGGGCGCATCGCTCGTGGCGCTGTTCGCGCGCTCGGGCGGCGGGCTCTTCACCAAGGGCGCCGACATGGGCGCCGACCTGGTCGGCAAGATAGAGGCCGGCATCCCGGAGGATGATCCCAGGAACCCGGCCGTGATCGCGGACAACGTCGGCGACAACGTCGGCGACGTGGCGGGTCTCGGGGCCGACCTCCTGGAGTCGTACGTGGAGTCCATCATCGCGAGCATGGCTCTCGCGGTCGCCCTCGTGAGCAGTGCCGCCATCTCAGAGAAGCTCGTTCTCCTGCCCTTCAACATTGCCGCGGCGGGGATCGCCGCGTCGATACTGGGCATCGTCTTCGTCAAGGTCGTCGGGCGCAGGAACCCGCAGGCTGCCCTGATGGGCGGCACCTACGTGGCGGCGGGCCTCACGGCGCTGGCCAGCTTCTTCATCATCAAGACGATGGGGACGGAATACACCATCGGCGCCACGACGTACGGCGTGCTCGGGCCCTTCTACGCGACCCTGTGCGGGATCGGCAGCGGCATCGTCGTCGGGTTGGTGAGCGAGTATTTTACTTCGACCAAGTACCGTCCCGTCAGGGGACTCGCGGAGGCCTCGCAGACCGGGCCGGCCATCACGGTCACGACCGGAACGGCCGTGGGTATGGGCAGCACCGCGGTGCCGGTGATAGCCCTGGGCATCTCCATCGTCGTGGCGCATCACTTCGCCGGGATGTACGGCATTGCGATGG
>JBDRTQ010000269.1:0-4929 GCA_043823885.1 Candidatus Eiseniibacteriota bacterium
GCTCCGTCCAGGATGCTCACGCTCGCAGTCACGTCATCGATCCTCTCGAACAGCCCCGCCGGCAGGACCCGGTCGGCCCGAGCCTCCAGGCGCGCGCTCGCGAGAGTGACCGATTCGCCGTCGGTGACGAGCACGGCATTCAGCGTGCCGCGTCCGGAGCCGCTCTCCGCGAGATCCGTGAACTCCGCCAGGAAGGCCAGAGGGTTGCCGTCCACATCGACGCTCAGAGTTCCGTCGGCCGCGTCGGGGTCTCGTCGGAGCACGCCGTAGGGCACGGCCCCCGCGACGGTCGCTCTGTAGTGGCCTCGCCGCTCCAGAACGAACGGGTCGATGCGGACAACACCGTCGACGCCGGTGACGCGCGCCGAGAATTCGTCGAACGGTACGCCGAGCAACTCGCCGTCCGCGGACACCACGCGCCCGTCGATGGCCGGGCTCTCCGTTGTACCGCCGACGCCGACCGTGGCGTCGAACCTGGTTCCCGGGGCGCCTCCCAGCATCGGTCCCGGTATGCCGTCGCCGGTCACCGACAGCTCGAGCGCTCCGCCGGGTTCGGCGCGCCCACTTGCCGTGACGACGGGACGACCGGATTCGCGCAGCGTGAACTCCGACAACGTGACGGTTCCTCCCTCGAACCTGCCGACGGCCGAGGCGTCCAGACCGCTCACACCGGCCAGGCTCGCCGCGCCGACGGTCACCTGGGCGGTGGCCACGGGCGCAGGCACCGTCCCGTGCACCGACACCGACGCGAAGACCAGCCCGCTCACACCGTCCGGGGCCTCCCCCAGGAAGCCGGCGAGGATCCTCGAGAGACTGGCCTCCGAGACGACGAGACCGGCGTTCAGACTGCGCTCACCCGAAAGGCCGACTCGCACGTTTGCCTCCGCGAAATCACCGAGCCGCACGTCACGCAGGGACAGCTCGGACCCGTCCACCGAAAGGTGGGCCTTGAGCGGCGCGGCGATGCCCCTGACCGCCGCGTCGGGAGAATCGAGCGCCAGCCACAGACCACCTCCCCCGCCCACCTTCGTGGGCGTGAGACTGCCGGACAGACCCACCGTCGCGTCAGCGAAGTCGCTCGCGGCGAAGACCTCCCCGGCAATAGAGAGCGAGTCGGCCGGTCCGGCGACGTCCACGACCCCGGTGAGCACGATCGGCGGCAGCGCGGACCCGAGTGTCGGGAGCAGCGACTCGATGGCCATGCCCGAGAGCACGACCTCTGCGCCCACCGTGGGCGCGTCGAACAGACCCTCCACCACGCAGGAGGCCGCGTATGTTCTGTCGGGCGAACCCACCGAAGCGCTGAGGTTTCCGCCGGACAGCAGGAACCCCCCCGCGCCAGAGCCCAGGTAGGCAGGCCCCAGCGATACGTCCTCCCACGATATCAGCGACTCCAGGTTCGGGCGATCGAGCGTCCCGTTCCCCGCTACGTCCGTCAGGAAGATCCTGCCACTCGCGGTAGTGTCGCCCGTCGAGGCCGCCATGAGCAGACCGACGTCCAGCCCCCGCGCATCCGCGTCGAACTCGAATCGCCACTGCTCGCCGGGTCCGTCCCTCTCGAGCGCGCCGGCAATGGAGGCCGACCCGCCGAACACGCGCGCCTCGAGTCCCTCCGTCGCCACACCGTCGCGCGTCACCGTGACGGCGCCCGACGCTCCGGTCAGCGCGGTCTCGCCGACCTCTATGTCGCCCGAGGATATCTCCACAAGCACGGTAGGGTCCTCGAAGCGTCCCGAGACCCGCGCGAACACGTCCACGCTTCCGCCGACACGAGCCTCCGCCAGTTGCAGCAGGTCGGCCAACGGGGCGAGCGGCACTCCGCTGGCCGTCAGCCGAACGTCCTCCATCACTCCGGCGCCGGACGCCGACCCGCTCACCGACCACGAGGCCGAGCGCCAGCTGCCGCTCGCGCTCTCGAGCGTCGCCACGCCGCCGCGAAGCCTGCCCCGCGCGTCCACGCCCTCGAGCGTCTCTCCGTGGGTCGTGACGGACACGACGGCGTCGACGACGACGAAGCCCAGATCGAACCCGCGCACGGTGTCGGGAGAGACCGACGCCTGGAAGTCCGCCGACATGACCCCGCGCCGGAACTCCAGCGGCACGGACGGCGGAACGGGCAGGCTCTCGTCGAGGAGCACGTCGGACAGCGTCCCGTCGACCGCCAGAGTCCGGAGCAAGCCGTCCCAGGTGAACTGCGCCTCGAAGTTGCCCTCACCGCCGCAGCAGTTGCCCGACGCTCCGCCGGTGACGGGTCCCTCAGCTTCCCGCTCCAGCAGGAAGTCTATCGAGTCGATCGTGAGTTCGCGCGCCGTCCTCTCGTCGCGGAAGACGACGGACGCGCCTGAAATGCCGAGATAGTCTGGAAGGTAGCTCTCGAGCGTGGTCACGTCGAAGGTCGGGCCGCGGGGGGCTTCGTCAGCACGGGCCGGCGTCCCTCCCGCCTCGTCCTGTCCGTAGCTGATGACGACCGTGGGATCACTGATGATGATGGTGGATAGAGAGCGCTGAGGAATGAGCCCCCCGGCAATGAGCCTGGGCAGGCTGACGCTGACGGCAGCCGACGGGATCACCACGTGGCTGCCGCCTTCGAGCCTGAGCACTATGTCGGTAAAACGAAGAGAGGCGAACCCCATTTCGAGCCCGCCTATCGTCAGTTCGCCCGCAACCTTGGGCATGATCCTGGAAAGCACTACACGCTTGACCGCGGGACGTCGCGACGCGACCTTGAGCCCCAGAAACGACAGAGGCAGCACGGCGATGATCAGGATGGCCAGAACGACGACCCACCTGCGATGGCGCATCTTAGAGAGAACTCCCCCGCCCCCACCCGCAGGGCGGCGCGTCGAGTCGAGGCGGTCGCGCGGCCGGGCTCCCCTGGGACGCTGCGGCCGCGGGAACTCGACTCTACTTCGCCGCCGAGACTTTCTTCCGCGCCGTTCGGAACGCCAGCTCGTCGCCCTTGCGTTCGATCGCTATCCGGCTTCCGCCGTAGTTGCCCTTGAGGATCTCCTCGGAGAGGGGGTCCTCGAGATAACGCTGGATCGCCCTTCGTAGCGGCCTCGCCCCGAAGGCCGGATCGAATCCCTTCTCGATCAGAAGCTCCTTGGCCTCTGAGCTTATCTCGAGTATCACGCCCGCCTCGGCCACCCGCTTCTCGACGTCGCGGAGCAGGATGCTGATGATCTCGCGCATCTCGTCCATGCCGAGCGCGTGGAAGACGATGGTCCCGTCGACCCTGTTGAGGAACTCGGGATTGAACACACGCTTGAGAGCTTCGGTGGCCTTGCCCTTCATCTGGGAGTACGTGTCCTCGCTGCTCTCCTCCTGGGCGAAACCGATGCCTCTGGTCTGAGCGAGCTCACGGGCACCGACGTTCGATGTCATTATGACGACCGTGTTGCGGAAGTCAACAGTCCGGCCGAAACTGTCCGTCAGCTGCCCGTCCTCGAGCACCTGCAGCAGGATATTGAACACGTCCGGGTGCGCTTTCTCGATCTCGTCGAACAGCACGACGCTGTAGGGGCGCCTTCGCACCTTCTCGGTCAGCTGGCGTCCCTCCTCGTAGCCCACGTAGCCGGGAGGCGCGCCCACGAGCCGTGAGACGGCAAAGCGCTCCATGTATTCGGACATGTCGAGCCTGATGAGCGCGTTGTCGTCCTCGAACAGGAACCCCGCCAGCGTCCGGGCGAGTTCGGTCTTCCCGACGCCCGTCGGACCCAGGAAGATGAACGAACCGATCGGGCGCCTGGGGTCCCGGAGCCCGGCTCGATTGCGCCGGACCGCCTTGGCCACCGTGGTCAACGCCTCCTCCTGCCCGACGACGTGCTTGCGAAGCTCGTCCTCCATCCGGAGGAGCTTCTCGCTCTCCTCCTGCGCCAGCTTCTTCACGGGGATGCCGGTCATGCCCGCCACGACCGCGGCGACGTCTTCGGGTCCCACCTTGGCCCGCCGCTGATTCTTCGACTGCACGAGATCTTTGCGGGCGGTCTCCAGCTTCTGCTGGTAGTCGCGCTCCTTGTCCCGCAGCAACGCGGCCCGCTCGAACTCCTGGTTCTCGCTCGCGGACCTCTTCTCGCAGGACACGTTCTCCAGGTCCTGCTCCAGTTCCTTGACCTCGATCGGGATCGTGCTTATCTCGAGCCGGGCGCGCGCTCCGGCCTCATCGATCACATCGATGTCCTGGGCGGGCAGGAAACTGTCGGTTATGTAACGGTCGGCCAGCTTGACCGCGGCGACGATCGCCTCATCCGAGATGTCGGCCGAGTGGTGTTCTTCGTACCTGCACCTCAGCCCCTTCAGGATCTCGATGGTCTCGTCGACCGAAGGCGGGTCGACGATGATGGGCTGGAAGCGCCTCTCTAGCGCCCCGTCCTTCTCGATGTGCTTCCGGTACTCGTCCAGCGTGGTCGCGCCGATGGCCTGGAGCTCGCCCCGCGCCAGGGCCGGCTTCAGCATGTTGGCGGCGTCGATCGCCCCCTCGGCACCACCCGCACCGACGATGGTGTGCAGTTCGTCTATGAAAATGATGACGTTCTCGCTCTCACGGATCTCATTGATGAGGGTCTTGAGCCGCTCCTCGAACTGGCCCCTGTACTTCGTGCCGGCGACGGTCGAAGACAGGTCCAGCATGATCAGCTTCTTGTCCTTGAGCATCGCGGGCACCTCGTTCGCCACTATCTTCTGAGCCAGGCCCTCGACGATCGCAGTCTTGCCCACTCCGGGCTCGCCGATCAGGACCGGGTTGTTCTTCTTTCTGCGCGAGAGCACCTGAAGCACGCGCTCTATCTCCTTCTGCCGCCCGATGACCGGGTCCAGCTGGTCCTTCCTGGCAAGTTCGGTGAGGTCTCGCCCGAACTGGTCGAGCGTGGGCGTCTCGGCCGCGCGGGCCGCCGTCCCTTCGTCCGAAGCCTCCCCGGCGTTGCCCAGGAC
>JBDRTQ010000270.1:0-8349 GCA_043823885.1 Candidatus Eiseniibacteriota bacterium
AGAAACAGCCGCCGCCGTGGCTTCCGAGCCCGCCGTAGGTGTCAACGATGATCTTCCGGCCGGTCAGTCCGCAGTCGGCGTGAGGACCACCCTTGACGAAGCGTCCCGTGGGGTTGACGAGCAGTCTGTAGTCCCCGTCCGTGACCAGTTCAGTCGGAAGCGTGGGCTCGACGACGTGAGTTCGGATAGCGTCGGCGAGCGCGTCCATCCGGACGTCCGGATCATGCTGCGTCGACACGACCACCGTGTCGATCCGGGACGGGCTGCCGTTCTCGTACTCGAGAGTCACCTGCGTCTTGCCGTCGGGTCGAAGATACTCGAGCGTTCCATCCTCTCGCACGTCCGCCAGCCTGCGCGCCAGCTTGTGCGCAATGTGGATCGGCATCGGCATGAGTTCCTTCGTCTCGGCAGTCGCGTAGCCGAACATCATCCCCTGGTCCCCGGCCCCACCCTCGTGCACTGCGTGTCCCGCCGAGTCGCCCATCCATATGTCGGAGGACTGCTCTCCGATGGCCGTCACCACCGCGCACGTCTCCCAGTCAAAACCGTACGACGCGTCGGTGTAGCCGATGTCCCGGATGGTGTTGCGGACGACCGTGGGGATGTCGACGTACGCATCGTTCGTTGAGATCTCACCGGAGATGAACGCCATCCCCGTGGTGACGAGAGTCTCGCAGGCGACTCGCCCCACGGGGTCTTGAGTGAGAATGCCGTCCAGAATGGCGTCCGATATCTGGTCCGCGACCTTGTCGGGATGTCCTCCGGTCACTGACTCGGATGTGAAGAGGTGCTTCTCCAAACGTGGCCTCCGTTCGTGTCGAATCACGCCGCCTGGTCCGCGTGGCGTCAGGCGCCTATCTCTATCTCCGACGAATCTCCTACGTTCAGCTTCTGATAGTGCCCCCTCACGACCGCGCCCTCGCCTATCAGCGACCTGCTGAGCAGGCTCCTCTCCACGATCGCTCCGGCACTGAGAATGCTGTCCGTCACCACCGAGTCGCGTATTGTCGCGCCGGCGGCGACCGAAACGTACGGCCCGATGACCGACCTTTCGATGACGGCGGTCGGGTCGATGGACACGGGGGGCAGAACGATGGAGCCCTCTATGTTCTTCGCGTTCCCGCCGGAACGCTCCAGGAGCACCCTGTTTGTGTCCAGCAGCGTCTCGGGCAGCCCGCAGTCATGCCACCCCTCCACGGGGTAGACGCCCATGTCCTCGCCGCGCTCCAACATCAGTTTGAGCGCATCGGTCAACTGGAACTCCCCCTTCGTACGAATGTCCTTCTCAATGACCTCGGTCAGGCATTCGAACAGAAGGGGGGAATCGGCGATGTAGTAGAGGCCGACGATGGCCAGATTGCTCAGCGGCACGTCGGGCTTCTCCACTACGCTCGTTACGCGCCCGTCCCGAAGTTCCACCACGCCGAAGCGTTGCGGGTCTTCCACTTCCTTCACGCCGATCAGCGTGCGTCCGCCTCCCACCAGGGCCGAGTAGTCCGCCGTCACCACCGTGTCGCCCAGCACTATCAGAACCGGCCCGTCCTCCACGCAGTCTCTCGTCAGGTAGATGGCGTGCCCGAGGCCCAGACGCTCCTCCTGATGAACGCAACAGACGTCGAGATGCGGGTAGGCCTCGGCGACGTACTCCGTGACCCTGTCTCCCATGTAGCCGGTCACCAGAACGATCTCCTTGATGTCGAGCGGCGCCAGCTCTTCGAGGATGTGCCCGACGATGGGTTTCCCAGCGACGGGAACCAGCGCCTTGGGGATCGTGTGGGTGTGCGGTCTGAGTCGCGTACCGATTCCTGCGACAGGGATGATGGCTTTCATAGGCGTTCCTTTCGGAGGTCGGACCAAGGAGTACGTCAGCCCGTGCGTCAGAGTCGTGCGAGCTCTCTCTTGAGTTTGTCGATGGGCGTGACCGGCGTGGGATCGACCTCAGCCAGCATCGCGAGGTAGAAACTGACGAAATCCCCGAGCTGCACCAGCGACATGAGTCGACCTAGCCACGTCTTGCCCCGGCTGGTGGCGCTCCGCACCTCCACGCCGGTTGCGGCTATCGCCTCGCGAGTGATGTCCATCCTGCGTACAACACGCGGGTGGTCGTCCTCACCTCGAAGGAACAACACCCGTGCCTCCCCTCCCATCGTCAGCGTGCCGCTCCATCCTACTATCTCATTGTGGTTCATCTCAGGCAACTCGTTCCTGTGAGCGACCACCTTGGAATTCTCGGAGAACTGACCGCACCAGCGATTCGCCACCACCGACGTTCCCGGCGCCGCTCCGTAGATCACGGGCACGCGCCCGAAGAACCAGGATGCCAGTTCCTTCGCCTCGTTCCCGGCCGACGGCACAGCCAGCCCGAGCCGCCGGACACCCTCTTCCATCACCAGGATCGCGTCCCGGACGTCATCGGCCGGATCCGGCGCCAGTCCGAGCCGCCCCAGAACGACGAGCAGCGGCACAAGGCCGAAGCCGAGCGCCGCGCGTGGAGGAAAGCCTCCCGGCACTCTCACCACATCGTGCCCCGTCTCGGCGGCGATGCGGCCCACCTCCCCGCCCGTCGTCGAGCAGACGATCTTCGCTCCGCGCTCCCTCGCTTCCGCGTAGGCGGACAGCGTTTCCTCGGTGTTGCCCGAATAGCTCGAAACGTAGACCAGGGTCGACGGCCCGACCCATGCGGGCAACGAGTAGTCTCGCACCACGGAGAGCGGGACCGACAGGCTGCCTGCCAGGTATCCAGCGGCCAGTTCGCCGCCGATGGCGGATCCGCCCATGCCCACCACCGCGACAGCACCGATGCCGTCGCTCCTCACGGTCAGCGGCGTTCCGCGCCCCACGCGCTCGGCCTCCCTCAGCTGGCCGGGAAAGCCCTCCAGGTGCTCGTGCATTCCACCGGGGTCGCACGTGCGCATCCTCGCGAGATCGTCGAGCATGCTCATGAGATCATCTCCGTCTCATTTATCTCAGGGAACTTGACCCTGAATATCTGTTCGAGGTAGCGACGCACCTCCGACCCCGTCTTCATCTTGAGCGCCTTCGCCACGACACGCCTGGCGTAGCCGTAGCTCGTAGACCGGATGATGCTCCTGATCTCCGGCACCACCGCCGGTGCCGCCGAGAGCTCGTCCACTCCGAGCCCCACCAGAAGCAGGGTCGCCAGAGGGTCACCCGCCATCTCTCCACACACACCGACCCACTTCTTGTGCTTCCTCGCCGCTCTGACGGTCATGTCCAGCAGTCTCAGCACGGCAGGGTGAAACGGATCGTAGAGGTACGCCACCCTGTCGTTGCCACGATCGACAGCCAACGTGTACTGGACCAGGTCGTTCGACCCGATACTGAAGAAATCCGCTACCTCCGCCAGTTCGTCTGCGATCAGCGCGGCGGCCGGTGTCTCTATCATCACGCCGAGCGGGACCTTGTCGTCGAACGCCTGTCCCCGCCCGCGCAGTTCCTGCTTCGCCGCTTCGAGGACCTGCCTCGCGTCCCTGACCTCGTGGAGCGAAGAGATCATCGGCAGCATTATCTTGACGTTTCCGTGCGCGCTTGCGCGGAGGATCGCTCTGAGCTGGCGGAGCAACAGGTGCGGCTGAGAAAGGCTGTAACGAATACCGCGCCAGCCGAGGAACGGATTCGCCTCCGGTTCCGGCGCGCCGAGCGGGCCGAACTTGTCTCCCCCGAGGTCGACCGTCCGCACGACGACCGTCGCTGGCGCGGTCAGCGACACCACCCCTCTGTACGCCTCGTACTGCTCGTCCTCGGAGGGGATCTCGTCACCCATGATGAAGAGATACTCGGTCCTGAAGAGACCGATCCCTTCCGCACCGTGCGATATCGCGGTGCGCACCTCATCGGGCATCTCGATGTTGGCGGCCAGTTCGAACCGCCTGCCGTCCACGGTTACGGCGGGGGCGTCCTTCTCCGCAAGCAGCGCCCTCTCGAACACCTCATGCTTGCGCCGGCGCTCCTCGTAGTAATCCAGGACCGCCTGGTCGTACCGGTAGATCAGCAGTCCCAGCGTGCCGTCTACGATGATCCTCTCGCCCTGGTTTATGAGGTCCGTGGCCTCGTGCAGTCCGACCACCGCGGGGATCTGCAACGACCTCGCCATGATGGCGGCGTGCGACGTGCGGCCACCGACGTCGGTGGCGAACCCTATGACGCGTTCCTCGTGCATCGACGCCGTATGCGTAGCCGCGAGTTCGTGCGCGAGCACTATCACGTCATCGTCGAGATGACGGAGCGACCTCTGCTTTCGCCCGAGAAGCCTGAGGAGAAGACGCCTCTCGATGTCCTTGATGTCGAACACGCGTTCGCGCAGGTACTCGTCCTTTGTGCGCTCCATCGCCTTCGTCACCTGACCTATGGTCTCAGTCAGCGCGAAGGCCGCGCTCTGACGCTGCTCCCGAATGCGACGCTGGGTACCCTCGATGACCAGGGAATCCTCGAGGATCATCAGGTGAGCGTCGAAGATGCGTGCGTGCGACTCGCCGAGCGATTCCTCAAGACCCGCTCTCAATCGCTCCAGTTCACGCGTGGTTTCCGCCACGGCCGACATGAAGGACCCGATCTCGCCCTCCACCTCACCCGGGGCGATCTCCTCTTCCTCGACGTGCGGCCGTTCGGTGTCTAGCACGAACGCCCTTCCGATGACGATGCCCGGAGATGCGGGCACGCCATTGAGAACTTCGCACTTCCCGATTGCCTTGATGTCTATCAAATGGCGACCGCCTCTACTCTGATTCCGTCTCGAGAAACTCCACCACTGCCTCCATGGCCTCCTGCTCGTCGGGACCTTCCGAGGTGACGATCAACTCGCTGCCGCACTCCGCCGCGAGCATCATCACCCCCATGATGCTCTTCGCATCGACGGTGATGTCTTCCTTAGTGAGCTGAACGTCCGACCGGAAGCGGGTAGCGAGCCGCACAAGGTCTGCGGCAGGCCGCGCGTGCAGGCCGTGCTTGTTTGCGAGAACCACCGTGCGCTCTATCAACCTATCCTCCGTTCAGTCCCGCCAGAAGCAGCACGACACCGCCGGCCGCTCCACCCAGCGCGACCAGCATTGCCGGGATCCTCACTCTGGATGCCGCGTACGCCAGCGCCCCGAAGAGAACCATGACCACGAGCCTCCACGGCTCTACGGCCCCGTGCCCGTCCGTGACCGTCCCCGCGAGGATCAGTCCCACGCCGAAGGCCGCCAGTGCCCTGATCCATCGCACGGCCCCCTTGAGACCCGGCCCCAGCACCTCTCTCGCACCGGTCGGTCCCGCCGCGGCCCCGACACCGATGCCCCGGACTTTCAGCACGAGATGCGGGACACCGTAGACGCCGACGAGCGCCAGCGGCGCCCAGACGACGCCCCTGAGGGCCAGAAGCACCGCGAGCGTGGCGGCCAGCGGCCTGAGCGCCCCCCACAGGAGCGCGTCGCCTGCCATGCCGAGAGGGCTCGACAGCCCCTTCTTGAGCGACACCACGGCCGACTCGTCGGCGCCCGCGACCTCTCCCGCCGCTGCGGCTCCCAGGACGTAGGAAGCGAGAGTCGGATTCGTGTTGAAGAAACCGAGATGCCGCGTCAGAAAAGCGCGTCGCGCCTCTTTACCGCTTCCGCACCTGCCGAACACGGACAGCATCGCGAAGCAGAACCCGTCGTTCTGCATCCCGCGTGGATTCCACGCGTCCTGCAGAAAGAGCGACCGCCAGAAGATCCCCGCGCGCTCAGAGCGTGTCAGGGCACCCACGGCCACGTCGTCGGTCTGCTTTGACAAAGAACCTCCGTTGGTCACACGAGAAGCACGAACGCGAGCCCCGCCGCGAGCCCTGCAACGATGTACGTGGCCTCGCTCTTCGCTCGCCCCCCTGCCGCGATCGCCGCAGCAGCGATCGGGGCGGCCCACAGCGTCGTGGGAAAGACGCCGATGGCCCCGACCGACGCCAGCGGTCTCAGCAGGAGCGAAACAGAGAGTGCCACAGCGGCCAGGAGGGCGGCCGTGGCGAACCTCGTGACCAGCCCCAGAACGACGGCGGCAGTCACACCCTGCGGATCCCCATCGTCCGCTCGCGAGCGCGCGAGCGTCGAGTATCGCACGTTCAGCCTGCGAACGCCGGACGTCACCTTCTGTCCCGCCGAGCCCGCGCACAAACCGACGACCACCGCACCAGCGATGGCCAGTCCCTCGGGCACACCGGAGCGAACGAGGATGGCCCCGGCGCCCACGCCGGCCACGCCGGCCACGGCGCCGTCCGGGAAGGGCGCCGCACCGACCGGCAACGCTCCCATCCAGACAAGCTGGAGAGTGGCGCCGACCGCGAGTCCGAGTCCGAGGTCCCCCACGATGGCGCCGGCGATGCTTCCGGCCACCAGGGGCTGCGACAGCATTATCTGGAAAGCGGCCGTCGCGTCCACCGACAGGGCGCCGCCGAGCAGCGAGAGAACGACTATCATCTGGATCTCAGACATGAGCCCGCTTCCGCACTGACGGTTCGCGTGCGGCGCGAAGGCTGAGAGCCTGAACGTCGCCGCCGCGGAGGTCGGCTACTCGGCAGACAGCCGAGAGAACTCGAACTCCACTCCGAAGCTTACCCGCTCGCCACGCCCCGCCCCGACGGGCCAGTGCGTGATCAGAGTTATGCCCTGAAAGACCCGCTCGAGGCCTCCCTCTGAATGAGACGCGGTGTCCGACGGCCAGGTCCATACGCCGGCAGGAGGCGTGCACGACACGCAGACCCGCTGCCCCCTGAGGCGGTCATCCACGGTCATAGCGCCCACACCATCCAGGTTCTTCTTCTTCCTCAGTCCGCTCCCCTCCTTGCCGTCGACGTGGAGCGTCACCCACTCCTTGTCGGGCGTCAGGAAGGACAGGTTCCACTCAGGTGCGAAGAGAACGTCCAGTTCATCGTCCGGCACGAGGTCGTACTCGACGCGCACTGTGCCCGAAGCCGTCAGCCACACGCGCTTTTCGAGGGCCACGTGGCAGATTCCTCCCGCGCTCTTCACGGCTCCGGTCCGCTTCATCTCCACGCCTATCGAACCGTCTCGCCTCAGGAGCTCGAACTCGTAGGCGGCGTCTGCGAAATCGCCCAGTTCACCGGCGCCGCTCTCTGCATCCGGGCGCCTGGCGCTGCGGGCGAAGAAGTGGTCTATCGCCGCCACACCCGGGTGCGAGTCCACTCCTGCAAGGCGCTCGAGCCCCTCCTCCTTGACCGCAGGGGTGCCGTGGATGTTGCGGACCTCCTCGCACTCGACGCTGCACGAGTCGCGGATGTCGTCGTGGTAGGCCTCATCGTAGCGCGACATGGTCGCCAGCGCGTTCCAATCCGCCGCCCTCACGTCCAGCTCGAAGATCGTTCCTCCGCGTGAAGGCGCGACATAGACGTTCGCGTGGTGCGACTCGAGCAGGACCTCGTCGCGACCGTCCAGATCATGGTCGACGATCTCGGCGTGCTCCCACGTTCCACCCCGGACATCCTCTATCAACCGCTCCGCCCTGATCAGATGGTCGTAGATCGCGGTTCTCAGGTGCGGAAGGTAGAGACCGCCGAAGACCCCGTGCCAGTAGGCGCAGTTGCATTGACCTCTCCACAGGTCGCGCGTCGCCTCTTCGAGAACGGCCACGTCGACCGCGGCCGGAACGCCTTCGGCAGGCTCCGTCGCGCCGGGCAGGCCGTCCGCCGCCCCGAGCAGGTCGGATGCGCGTTGCGCCGTTGCGATCTTGTTGCTGACGCGCATCATCTTCCTGACCATCAGGTTCGATTCCTCGTACTTGGACAGGAAGCCCTTCCAGGTCCCTCCCGAGACGAACGGCCCCCATTCTTCCAGGACTCCGTCGTCTCCGAGCTTGGCGATGAACCGCTCGTAACTTCGTCTGGCCTTCGTCGGCAGGGCCCACTCCATCATCTCCGGGTACGAGGAGGCCGGCAGGTATGCGCGCCCCCTCGGCGCCACATCGTCGACGATCTCAGCGAACGTCGCCGTTCTCACCCAGTCCCGGTTCTCACTGAGCAGCTTGAAGAAACGCTTCAGCCATCCGCCGACGTGCACGTGCGCGTGCGTGCCGGGCCAGACACCGAACTTCTCCCCGTCGTCACCGAACACCGCGACGTGTCCTTCGCCCCGTTCTGCGACCGAGCGCAGGACCGACAGGGTCTCGGAGGGATCTGCGAACGGGATGGCGTACCGAAGTCTCTTGCTGATCGGGAAGGCCCGGACGGCAACGCCCTGGTCTTCGACGAGGAAAGGCCCGACGAGGTCGTCGTCCTCGATGCCGGCGAGGCGGAACTCGTAGTCATCGAGCGGCAGATACTCTATCCCCGACTCGCGGATCGTCTTCGCCAGACGTTGCTCCCAG
>JBDRTQ010000271.1:0-2732 GCA_043823885.1 Candidatus Eiseniibacteriota bacterium
GCTGAGTGAGGTGCAGAAGTCACTGGGGCTGTCTGCACGGAAGATGATCTAGGTTCGTTCCGGTGGAGGGCGGGCTCGTCTTTCGGGCCCGGGAACGGCCGAAAGCGTGAAACATGTCTCGGGCCGGGGCGAGAAGTTGGCGGATTGCCATGGCAGGCTTCTGCGAGCGCTCCGGCCCGGTTCCTGTTCCGTCCGAAGGATAACCCCCGGAATCACCGGAATCCCCCGCAGCATAACTACCGAAGCAGTGGGCCAGACAACCCGCGTAGCCCCCACCATAGAGCATTCTGCCTTGACAGTCCCCCGTCAGACCCATATAGTGTAGGAAGCAACCCCTGATAGCGAAGCCCCTTGCAGCCCCGTGGATAGAGGTGGTTGCATGAGTGCGCATGAAGTCAAGAGTGGGCATGAGTCATTCACGGGCTACGCCTCACCGGGCGAGTTCGGTACTATCCTTCTTGCTGAACGCCCTGCCAAGCCAGCACCTCCGAAGCTGTTGCAGCGCGTGCGGAACGCCTGCAGGGCGCGGCACTACAGCCCGCGGACCGAGCAGGCCTACGTCTCGTGGGCCAGGCGATTCATTGCCTTTCACGGCATGAGGCACCCGCGGACGATGGGAGCCGATGAGGTCAGCGAGTTCCTGACCTACCTGGCGGTCGACCGCTGCGTCAGTTCGTCCACACAGTCGCAGGCACTGAGCGGGATACTCTTCCTGTACCGTGACGTGCTGGATATCGACATTGGCTGGGTGTCGGACGTGGAGCGTGCGAAGAAGCCGAAGAAGCTCCCGGTCGTGCTGTCGAAGGAAGAGGTGAAGGCCATCTTTCGGCGAATGAGGGGAGTGCCTCTGCTGATGGCGTCGCTGCTCTACGGATCGGGCCTGCGGCTGAACGAGTGCATGAAGCTCCGAGTGAAGGACGTGGACTTCGAGAGGGGATATCTGCTCATTCGTGCGGGCAAGGGCGCGAAGGACCGTGCGGCGCTGCTGCCGGACTCGATCGTGGCCTCGCTGCGGGCGCAGGTGGCACGGGTGCGGACGCTGTACGAGAGCGATCTCGAGAAGCCAGCGGTCGGGGCGTCGTTGCCGGACGCCCTCGCGCGCAAGTACCCGAACGGTGGGCGAGAGTGGGGATGGCAGTACGTGTTCCCGGCTTCCCGGCTGTGGACGGACCCAGACACCGGGAAGCGGCTGAGGCACCACCAGCACGAGTCGGTGCTGCAGCGAGCGGTCAAGGCGGCAGTCCGGAAGAGCGGCATCGCGAAGCAGGCAACCTGCCACACGTTCCGCCACTCCTTCGCGACACACCTGCTCGAGGCGGGATACAACATACGGAAGGTCCAGCAGCTCTTGGGGCACGTGGATATCCGAACGACGATGCAGTACACACACCTGGTAGGGTCGAGCAGAGACGGCGTGACGAGCCCGCTGGACATGCTCGGATAAGGCGCATCGCCGTTGTTACGCTGCCCATTGGGTCGCCTATCTCGCCAATGGCCGGCAATTGGATTCAGGACTGGGCGGGCGTGGTGCGTGGGATCACAGGCTCGGAGGCAACCGCGCCCGCCGTTCTTACGCTGCCGATTGGGCTGTCCAAACAGGCGTCGGGCCAAGTAGGCTAATTGTAGTTAGGCTGCACGCCACGAAGGAGACACGGATAGATGATGGGTGACGAATACACTCAGGGCCTCTTCGATTGTCCAGAGCTCACTCCACCGATTGAGCCCGATCAGCTTCTGTTTGCGGCAGAGCTGGCCGGTTCGATGCACGCGGGGCGCACTCCGTCATCCAGTCCTAGCGACTACGGTCTCACAGCCGACATCCCTGGCGTTGTGCTTGGTGGGCAGAGGTTCTGCGAGACAGTAGATGACCACATCGCGCTGGCACTCATGCAGCACTTCTGGCCGGACCGCCAGTTGTGCAAGAGCGTCATCCTCAGGTTCAGGGCACTGAACCACATCTGGGGCGACGCGAGGTTCGAGGAGCTGATTGACGATCCCGATCCCCAATCCGAGCAGATTGGCGTCAGACTTGAGGTATTCGACGTCGCGGCGTCGATGCCCCTCGATTTCGAAGGTGAGTTCGACAAGGACGAGTTCTTCGTGCGGGTCGCACGAGTGCTCAAGCCCGTGCCGTCAGGAGAGCAGCGTGCAGCCTAACTAGCGTATGCACCCGACGAGCTTGGCTGTCACGCCGGCTGCATACGCACCCGTCGCGCCAGCCTTGACGCTCGCGGGTGATACGCGGTCCGTTAGGTCGCTGGAAGAGGCAATTAGAGATTCTCAGTTTAGGGTGTGGTGCTCGGTGGTAGATTTGGTGCATGGTGCCACTGACTCGGCTCCTGTCGTCCTAAGGAAGACAGGCGGCCTTGTCTCATCGGACGGCCGTTGTTCGGACATCGGAGGACGTCAGGTCGTCTTTGGGAGAAACGTCCGGGTGTGGGCATGGTGCGTTCTCCCTGGCGCAGCCGCCCGCTTCAACCAGGCCGCTCTCGGTACGACCTTGGTCGTGTGATGCAGTATTGGGGTAGGTCGCAGCTCGGATCCTGGCGGTAGTAGTGCTCGCGCCGGCTCCGTGGTCTTTGAGAGGCATTGAACACGTTGGCAGCCAGCGACCTAACTAGCGTATGAACCCGTCGAGCTTGGGTGTCACGGCGTCTGCAAGGGGGGCTCCGCTTCGCGTCGCCAGCACACCCCGCGCCACCCTTCACGCTCGCGGGTTATACGCGGTCCGT
>JBDRTQ010000272.1:0-2837 GCA_043823885.1 Candidatus Eiseniibacteriota bacterium
AAGACCGACGCCAGGTCGCCCCGTACGGAGGTCGTCGTCGACGGAACCTCCTACGACGTCGACTGGACGCGCGTAAGGGCAGGCGTCGTGTCACTGGTGATCGACGGGCGTTCGCACACGGTGTACGTGGGACGGCGCGACGGTGGGGTGGACGTGCAGGTGGAGGGGCGCCAGTTCTCGTTCGACGTAGGCTCCCGTGACGACGACAGCGCGGTGGCGGCCGGCGCGTCGGCCGGCGCCGGCGGGACCATCAAGGCGCCGATGCCCGGCAACGTGGTCAAGGTCATGGTCGCCGAGGGGGACGATGTGACGGTCGGGTCCAGCCTCGTAGTTGTCGAAGCGATGAAGATGGAGAACGAGGTGAAGTCTCCCGTGGACGGCGTTGTCAGGAAGGTCAACGTCGCGGCGGGCGATTCCGTCGGCACGACCGAGGTCATGATAGAGATCACGCCGGTTGAGACCGAGGAGTGATTCACAGAAAGGAACCGACATGCTTAGCGTGCTTTACACGGCAGAGGAGAACGCGTTCCGCGAGCAGGTCAGGGACTTCGCAGAGAAGGTGATAGCGCCGAGGGCCGAGGAGATCGAGGCGACTGCCGAGTACCCGCGCGACCTCCTTTTCGAACTGGGCAAGGCCGGCTACATGGGCGCGCTCATTCCGAAGGAGTTTGGCGGGACGGGACTGGGGATGGTTTACGAGACGATCATCGCTGAGGAGATCTCGGCTGTGTGTCCGATGATGGACGTGTCCAGGGGCGTCACGTCGGTCTACTTCGCGCCGCCGGTCTACAAGTTCGGCAACGACAAGCAGAAGGCGAAGTACCTGCCTCCCATCGTCACGGGCGAGAAGGTCGGTTCCATCGGCATCACCGAGCCCGAGGTCGGCTCCGACACGGCAGGCATGAAGACGACCGCGGTTCGCGACGGGGACGACTTCGTCATCAACGGTGAGAAGCGCTTCATCACCAACGGAAGCGTCGCCGACTACATGCTGCTCTTCGCCGTGACCGACCCGTCGGTCAAGGCGAGGAAGGGCATGAGCGCCTTCATCTTCGAGACCGCGACTCCTGGCTTCAGCATCATCAAGGACTACGAACTGATGGGACTCCGGGGCCTCAAGGTCGCTCACCTGAAGATCGAGAACGCGCGGGTCCCGGCGTCCAGCATGCTCGGTGAGGAGAACAAAGGGTTCACCATCCTCATGGACGAACTCGACACCGAGCGCACGTCGCTGGCCGCGGGAGCCGTGGGGTACGCGCGCGCGGCGTTCGAGCTCGCCATAAAGCACTCGACGGAGCGCGAGCAGTTCGGCAAGCAGATCAGGGCGTTCGAGGGCGTCAGCTTCAAGATCGCCGACATGGCGGTCAAGATAGACGCCGCGAGGCTTCTTACGCTTCAGGCCGCACGGCAGATCGACATGGGCGTGTCCGCCACGAGGCAGGGCGCGGCCGCCAAGCTGTTCGCGTGCGTGTCCGCGCAGGAGGTGTGCTCGGAGGCGCTGCAGGTCACGGGCGGTATCGGCTACACGAAGGACTGCAAGACGGAACAGCTCTTCCGCGACTCGCGGCTGATGACCATCGGCGGCGGCACCGCCGAGATCATGCAGTTCCTCGTCGCGCGGGAAGTGTACAAGGAGCGAGGCTACTAGTCACCGGGCCCGGCGGCCGACCGACAGGCCGGCGGGACGACGGAAGCGATGACGATGGCAAAGAAGAAGAAAGAAGGAGCGGGGAGCGACCGGATACTCGTGCTCAATCCGGGGTCGACGTCGACCAAGCTGGCGGTCTTCGACGGGCCGGAGTGCGCGTTCGAGGACAAGATCGCTCACACGCCGCTGGACCTGTCGCGGTTCGACACGATATGGGAGCAGTACGAGTACCGCAAGGCGATGATCCTCGAGTTCCTGGACGACAGGGACATCGCGCTCGGCAGTCTCGCGGCGGTCGTCGGGCGCGGTGGTCTCTTCGCGCCCACGGTCAGCGGCACGTACGGCGTCAACCAGCGGATGATAGACGACGCGAGAACGGCCGAGAGGGGTGAGCATGCGTCCAATCTCGGGGCCGTTCTGGCCTACGGGATCGGCTGGGATCTGGACATCCCCTCCTTCATAGTCGACCCGCCGTGCGTCGACGAGCTGGATCCCGTCGCTCGCTACTCCGGTCTGCCGGAGATCCCCAGGACCAGCCTGGTTCATGCGCTCAACGTGAAGGCGACGGTCAGGATCGTCGCTGAGAAGCTGGGGAAGGACCATCGCGACATCAACCTGGTGGTCGTCCATCTCGGCGGTGGCATCAGCGTCTGCGCGCTCCGCAGGGGACGCATGGCGGACGTGAGCAACGCTCTGTCGGCGGGTCCGTTCGCCCCCCAGAGGGCGGGCAATGTTCAGACGGTCGACCTGGTGAACATGTGCTTCTCGGGGGAATACACTCAGGACGAGATCGAGGACAAACTGGTCGGCGGCGGAGGTCTGGTCGCCTATCTCGGAACGACGGACGCCGATGCCATTGTCGCCCGCATAGAGTCCGGCGACGAGGAGGCCGCGTGCGTCATCGCGGCGATGGTCCACCAGATAGCCAAGGAGATAGGTGGCATGGCCGCGGCCCTGGACGGAGAGCTGGACGCGGTAGTGCTCACCGGGGGCCTGGCCAACAACGAATACATCGTGGAGAAACTCCGGACGAAGATCGACTTCCTCGGGAAGGTCGTCGTCGTGCCGGGCGAGGACGAGCTCAAGGCGCTCGCGCTCGGGTGCCTCAGGGTGCTCAGGGGAGAAGAGGCGGCGAAGACCTACCCCCAGACGGTCGAGGGCGAGTCGGCGTCGCGCACTGAACCGGAGG
>JBDRTQ010000273.1:0-9017 GCA_043823885.1 Candidatus Eiseniibacteriota bacterium
CAACGCCCTCGAAGTCCGCGCCCGTTCGGTCCATCTTGTTGATGAAGGCGATCCGTGGCACGCGGTACTTCTCGGCCTGGCGCCACACGGTCTCGGATTGAGGCTGGACCCCGCCCACGGCACAGAAGAGCGCTACGCTGCCGTCCAGTACGCGGAGCGAGCGTTCGACCTCGGCCGTGAAGTCGACGTGGCCCGGCGTATCGATGATGTTGATGCGGTGGTCCTTCCAGTAAGCGGTCGTCGCGGCGGATGTGATGGTGATGCCACGCTCCTGCTCCTGCACCATCCAGTCCATCGTCGCCTCACCGTCATGCACCTCGCCCAAACGGTGTGTTCTCCCCGCGAAGTAGAGGATGCGCTCGGTGACGGTGGTCTTACCCGCGTCTATGTGGGCCATGAGGCCGACGTTTCGGATCCTGCCTATGTCGATGTCCCGAGGCATGTGTTCCCCCTGTGCGAATGTCTGTTCTGGGTTCGGTGGCGCGTGCGATTCGAGGAGGGAGCCGCACGGTGGCTTGGAGGCAGGCTAACCCGGACAGAGGACGAAGTCAACACGGGTGGCACGAACGTCTACGGCGTGGTATCATGTGGCCCATGGAGATTACGCTCAGCATCTTCGTAGGCGTTGGCCTGGCCGCGGCCTGCGGATTCAGGATCTTCGTACCGTTTTTCGTTGTGAGCGTCGCTGCAATGAGCGGTCACCTGGAACTCGCGCCCGGGTTCGATTGGATGGGCACCCACTACGCGCTCATCGCGTTCGCGGCAGCAACGCTGCTCGAAGTCGTCGCTTACTACGTCCCATGGCTGGACAACCTCCTCGACACCATGGCCACGCCGGCCGCAGTGGCGGCCGGCATCGTCATTACGGCTTCGGTCGTCGGCGACTTGTCACCGTTTCTCAGATGGACGCTGGCGGTGATAGCGGGCGGGGGGACAGCCGCCGCCGTTCAGGCATCGACCGTTGCGCTCCGCGGCACCTCCTCGGTCACGACCGGCGGACTCGCCAATCCGGTCGTCTCGACCGGAGAGCTGGGTGGATCGGCTGTCATCGCGACTCTCGCGGTGGTGCTGCCCGTCGTCGCCGTCGCGCTCGTCATCATCATGGGCGCGTTTCTCGCGCGCCTGAGACGATGGTCGCGTCGCTCATCCGGCTGAGCCGTCGGCGGTTCGGACCATCTAACCATATCCTAACTTGCGGCGTGCGCCTGCTGCGCTAGGCTGGCAGGCAGAGTGCGGGGAAGCCCGGCGGACCTTCGGCCGTTTCTGGAGACAGCTGCCTTGAGCAAGCACGTGCTGGTCATCGAGGACGACAAGGACATTCTGGAACTCATCACCTACAACCTCGGGCGCGAAGGGTACGACGTGACCGGTGTTGTGTCGGGGGAGGAGGGTATGGACGCGGCGCGGTCGGCCGGGCCGGATCTCGTCCTCCTGGACCTGATGCTTCCGGGCATCGACGGTCTTGAGGTCTGCCGCAGGCTCAAGGCGGACCCGGACACGGCTCACCTGCCCATCATCATGGTTACCGCCAAGGGCGAGGAATCGGACATAGTCGCCGGGCTCGAACTCGGGGCCGACGACTACGTCACCAAACCGTTCAGCCCCAAGGTCCTCATAGCCCGCATCAGAGCGGTGCACAGGCGGCGCTGCAGGGATCAGGTCACTGAGAACGACATCCTCAAGATCGACGACATCGTCATACACCCCGGCCGCCATGAGGTGACCGTGGTTGGCGAGCGCGTCGATCTTACTTTCACAGAGTTCCGTATTCTGCAGATACTGGCGCGCAGGCCGGGCTGGGTGTTCACGAGACGGCAGATAGTAGATGCGGTCCACGGCGAGACGTACCCGGTCACCGAGCGGGCCGTCGACGTTCAGATCGTGGCGTTGCGACGGAAGCTCGGTGACGAGGGCGACCGGATCGAGACCGTTCGAGGCGTCGGCTACAGATTCAAGGACTGACGATGCGTAGAAGGAAACTCCTCTGGCATCTGTTCCCTTCCTACCTGCTCATCACCGTCATCGCCGTGGCGGCCGTGAGCCTCTATTCCTATGTCGCGCTACGCAGTTTCTACCTCGACGAAACGGCTGATGCTCTCACTGCGCGAGCCCGATTGCTGGTTGCGCAGATGCGGCCGCTCCTGGTCGCCGACGATTCCGACGGGCTCGATGCCATCGCCAGAGAGCTTGGGGTGGCCATCTCCACGCGCGTCACCGTGGTCTCCATGCGCGGCGTGGTCCTCGCGGACTCCGAGGAAGACCGGGCCGTCATGGACAACCATGCGGACCGGCCGGAGGTCGTCGTCGCAATGACGGGGGAAGTGGGCGCCGCGCGGCGCTACAGCTACACGCTGGAGCAGAACATGATGTACGTGGCCGTCCCTGTCCGGAGTGATGGCCGTGTGGTCGGCGTGGTCAGGACCGCCGTCCCGCTCACTGCTGTTGAGGAGCAGTTGCGATCCGTCCGCGGCCGCATACTCATAGCAGCACTTCTGTTGCTGGCCGTGACGGCGGTGGTCAGCTTCGCCGTCTCGGAGCGCATGGCCAGACCGCTTCGGCAGATGGAACGTGGCGCCCTCCGGTTCGCACGAGGGGATTTTGAGCACGGCGTGCCCATACCTCGTTCCGCCGAGTTCGCCAGTCTCGCGACGTCAATGAACAGAATGGCATCCGATCTGGATGCACGTATCCGCACCGTCGTCCGGCAGAAGGCCGAGCAGGAGGCGGTCTTCACGAGCATGATAGAAGGAGTCGTTGCGGTCGACCGTGAGGCCCGCGTCGTCGCGATGAACCGCGCCGCCGCGGACATGTTCGGCGTCGATGCGGATTCCGCCCGTGGCCGGTCCGTCCAGGAGTTGATACGCAGCGTCACCTTCCACGAGGTCGCTTCCTCCGCGCTCGAAGGTGCGGGGCCGGTGGAAAGCGAGATAAGAGTCGCCGGCGAGCACGAGACGATCCTCGAGATCAACGGCTCTCCCATGAAGAACGACAGCGGCGAGACGGTGGGAGCCGTCGTGGTCCTGAACGATGTGACGCGGCTCCGGCGACTTGAACGAGTGCGCCGCGACTTCGTGGCCAACGTCTCGCACGAGCTCCGCACGCCCGTCACATCCATCAAGGGTTTTGTAGAGACGCTGCGCGACGAGATGGGCGGGGACGGCGGGAACGCGGACAGGTTCCTCGGTATCATCGTCAGGCACGTTGACAGGCTCAACGCGATAATCGAGGATCTGCTCTATCTCTCCCGCATCGAGGAAGATCAGGGAAGGACGGGGCTGGCCCTGGAGTCAGTCCCTCTGTGTCATGTTTTGTCAGACGCGGTCGACGAGTGCCGTCCGCTCGCCGACGAGCGCGGCGTCGAGGTCGCTGTCTTCACGGACGACGGACTCGAGGCCAGGTTGAATCGGCAGCTGTTCGAGCACGCCGTGGTCAACTTGCTGGACAACGGGATCAGATACAGCCCGAGCGGTGGCCGAGTCGAGGTCCGCGCGTTCCGCGAAGGCGGTGAGACCGTCATCACGGTTCGGGACGACGGGATTGGGATAGCGGAGGAGCACCAGTCCAGGATCTTCGAGCGCTTCTACCAGGTCGACAAGAGCCACAGCCGTGAGGTCGGCGGCACCGGCCTGGGGCTCTCTATCGCCAGGCACATCGCCAGGGCTCACGGCGGGACCATCACCGTCGACAGCAAGCTCAGGCAGGGCAGCACCTTCTCGCTACGGATCCCGGACGCTTCCCGCAGCTAGCATCTTCCAGCGGCCGTGGCTGCTCCGCGGCGCGCCCATTGGAACCCGGCGGGCCGCCCCCCCTAACCAATTCCTAACTTGTGGCTAGCACGCGGAGAACCGTGCCGGGGTAGTATTCCTGTCGAGCGCGCGTCGTGTCGGGCGCACTCACACAAGTAGCAGAGACACCGGTCAAGGGCTCGCCGGTTGGAGCGGGCTCGCAAGCGAAGGAGAGAGCGGATGAGGCTGTTCGGCGTTGCTCTTGTGGCGACCCTCCTGTGCGTGGCGCAGTCGGCGGTCGCCGGCGTTGACGAACTGGCGGTGGGCGGGCGATTCATGTGGGACGCGACCGCTTGGTCGGGAGTTGAGAAAGAGACTGACGGCGCCTGGAACGACGTTAGTTTCGTCAACGGCACCGAGACCAGAAACGCGCGCGTCTTTCTGAAGGGCAAGGTCTACGAGAACCTGAACTTCAAGGTCGTCTACGACTTCGCCGACGGCGACGAGATCGCGCTCAAGGACGCCTACCTCGACCTCGTCGGCGTCCCGGGTGTGGGCAACGTGCGAGTCGGACAGTTTCTTGAGCCGCTCTGCATGAACGCGATCACCAGCAGCAAGTGCATCAGCTTCGTCGAGGGAGCGTCGCTGACCGCGTTCGCGCCGAGTCGCAACGCGGGACTCATGGTTCACGACAAGGTTGCCGGCGGCAGGCTCAACTATGAGGTCGGCCTCTTCCTCGATACCGGAGACATGGCAGAGAAGGAAGGCGACGACGACTACTCGGTCGCCGCGCGGCTCGCGTGTCTTGTCGCCGGAGAGGAAATGAGCAGGCGGGTGCTTCATGTCGGGGCCGCCCTCAACTACTTCGTACCGGGCGGGGGTGTGCAATACAGTCAGCGTCCTGAGGTTCACCTGAGCGACCGGCTGGTCGACACCGGCACCATCATGAATGCGGAGACCGTTCTCAGGTACGGCGGGGAGCTTGCCGGGGTGTTCGGGTCTCTCCACGTGTCCGGCGAGTATATGGTCGCCGGCGTCACCAAGTCCGACGAGAGCGCGCCCGTTGAGGCGCGCGGAGACACGTGGCTTGCAGACGACGGCTCGTTCGCAGGCTACTACGCAGAGGCCGGCTACTTCCTGACCGGTGAGCATCGCACCTACAAGGACGGGTTCTGGGACCGCACGAAGCCTGATTCCAACTTCCTCAAGGACGGCGGACTTGGAGCGTGGGAGGTGCTGGCCCGCTACTCGAGCCTGGACCTCAACGACGACGGCGCCGAGATCTACGGTGGAAAAATGGACAACGTCACACTGGGTCTCAACTGGTATCTGCACTCGAACGCGCGGCTCATGTTCAACTACGTGATGTCGTCTGTCACGGACCATGACGACGAAGACGTGGGCAAGGCCAACGCCTTCACGATGAGAACTCAGTTCGATTTCTAGGTCACTTCGCACTCAAGAGCCAACGAGGAGATGAACATGAGGATATCCAGCAGGTTGCTTCTCGCCGTGACAGCTGTTCTTCTTGCCGGATCGCTGGTTTTGCCTGCCGTCTCAGCGACGACTCTTAACGGCGCGGGCGCGACGTTCCCGGAACCCATCTACGCCGTGTGGATGCACAAGTACAACGAACTCAAGGGCATCAGGGTCAACTACCAGGGCATCGGCTCGAGCGGTGGGCAGCGGCAGATCACTGCCAAGACCGTCGACTTCGGCGGCTCGGACGCGCCGATGGAGGTCGCGGACCTTGGCGAGGCCGGCCTCATCCAGTTCCCGATGGTCATCGGCGGAGTCGTGCCGATCGTCAATGTTCAGGGTGTTGGCCCCGGGGAGCTCCGACTGACCAACGAGGCGCTCGCCGCCGTCTTCACCGGCGAGATAGCGTTCTGGGATGATCCGGCCATCAAGGAGACCAACCCGGACCTCGCGCTTCCGAACGAGCCCATCACTATCGTGCACCGCGCCGACGGTTCGGGGACCACGTGGATCTTCACGAACTTCCTCGACAAGGTCTCGACGTCGTGGCACGAGAAGGCAGGGTTCGGGAAGGTCGTGCCGTGGCCGGTCGGCGTAGGCGCGAAGGGTAATCCGGGCGTCGCGGCGTACGTGCAACGGGTGAACGGTTCGATCGGCTACGTCGAGTTCGCGTATGCGAGGCAGAACGGCCTGTCCTACGTGACGCTCAAGAACCGGTCGGGGAACTGGATCCGGCCGACCATCGAGTCGTTCCAGTCGGCCGCCGCGAACGCGGACTGGGAGAACGCCGAGGGCTACTACCTTGTTCTCACGGATCAGCCGGGAGAGGGCTCATGGCCGATCGCCGGCGCGACGTTCATCCTGATCCACAAGGAGCAGGAGGACGCATCCAGAGCCGGGACCATGCTCGATTTCTTCGACTGGTGCTACGACCACGGCGACGAGATGGCCGTGGACAAGGACTACGTGCCGGTTCCCGAAAACGTCGTCACGATGGTCAGAAGCACGTGGACGACCGAGGTCACCTCCGACGGGAAGCCCTGCTACAGATAAGCAGCGATCCGTCACACACGGGGACGCACGCGAATGAACGCGACGACGAGACAGAGCAGGGCCGATTGGGTCTTCAGGATCCTGACCGCGTCCTGCGCGTTCGTCGTCATCGTGCTGATGGGCGGCATCCTGTTCGAGCTTCTGAGGAACTCGGGGATGTCGATCAGGGAGTTCGGCCTCGGGTTCCTGACGTCGGACGTCTGGAACCCATATTCAGGTGAGTTCGGTGCGGCGAGCAGCATCTTCGGCACCCTGGTATCGACAGCTATTGCGATGTTGCTCGCTGTGCCGTTGAGTCTCATCATTGCCATATATCTGGTGGAGGTGGCCCGGCCGAGGGTGAGCGGGATAGTCGGCGGCGGAATCGAGCTGCTGGCGGCCGTGCCCTCGATCATCTACGGCATGTGGGGCCTCTTCGTCTTCGCGGCGCTCATGCAAGACCACGTGCAGCCGTGGCTGGGTGATTGGTTCGGATTCCTGCCGCTCTTCCAGGGCCCTCCGATGGGCATCGGCGTGTTGACCGCGGGGCTCATTCTGGCGCTCATGGTGCTTCCGTTCATCACGGCGGTTACCCGCGACGTGCTTCGGATGGTGCCACCCGTGCTGAAGGAGTCCGCGCACGGCGTGGGCGCCACCATGTGGGAGGCCACCCGTCACATCTCCCTCAAGTACGGCCGGCGAGGCATAGTCGGCGCGGTCTTCCTCGGCTTCGGCAGGGCACTGGGCGAGACGATGGCGGTCACGTTCGTGATAGGGAACAGCCACAGGATATCGTCATCGCTCTTCGGAGCGGGCAACACGATCGCGTCGAGCCTGGCGAACGAGTTCAACGAGGCATCCGAGCCCATCTATCTCAGCTCGCTCTTCGAGCTCGCACTCGTGCTGTTCGGACTGACCCTGCTGTTTCAGACGCTGGCGCACTTCTGGGTGACCAGGTTGCAGAGACAGGAGGCAGGGGACAGGTGAGGCCGCGCTCCCGCACTCAACGCAGACTGGCAGACCGCGCGGCCAGGGTCGCAATGGTCCCGGCGGCACTGATCGGTCTCGCCGTACTCTCGTGGATCCTGTGGGAGGTCGTCGCGAGGGGAGCGGGCGCGCTCAACCCCTCGTTCTTCACCGAGCTGCCGACGCCGCCGGGCATGGAGGGAGGCGGATTGGGCAACGCCATCGTCGGCACGCTCGTCATCACTCTGCTCGCAACCGCCATGGGTGCGCCCATAGGACTTCTTGCGGGCATCTATCTGTCCGAGTTCGGAACCACGAGCAGGCTGGCGACCGCCGTGCGCTTCACTACCAACCTCCTCATGGGCACGCCGTCCATCATCATCGGCATCTTCGTCTATGCGCTCATCGTCCTCAGGACGGGCCACTTCTCGGGATGGGCGGGCGCGGTGGCGCTGGCGATACTGATGCTCCCCGTGGTGCTCAGGACCACCGAGGACATGCTGAACCTCGTCCCCGATGAACTCAGGGAGTCGGCGTTGGCCCTCGGCGCCCCCAGGTGGCGCGCGACGCTAACGGTCGTCTTTCGGGCCGCGAAGAGGGGACTGGCGACTGGAATCCTGCTCGCGGTCGCACGAGTGAGTGGTGAGACCGCTCCCCTGCTCTTCACGGCGCTCAATAGCTTCTACTGGCCGCAGACGATCAACGAACCGACGGCCAATCTAACCGTGACCATATTCAACTACGCGATGTCGCCGTACGCCGACTGGCAGCAGAAGGCATGGGGGGCCTCGCTCCTGATTACTGTGGGAGTCCTGTTCGTAGCGGTGCTCTCACGATTCGTTCTCAGGGATAGAAGGAGTCGCACCTAATCAAGGCAATCGACATGGAATCGCCGGACGTGACAAGAGAGACAGGAACCGTGTCCGCGGACGCGCTCGTCGACGCGAGTCGGATGCTGGTGATGCCGCCCTCCGCGGTGGCGATGAGCCGCGTCGGCCGCGCGGAAGACGTGGCCTCGTTACCGAGCAAGGTCTCCGTGCGCAACCTCAACTTCTTCTACGGCGGGCATCAGGCGCTCTTCGACAACAACATCGAGATCCCCGAGAAGCGCGTGACAGCCGTGATCGGTCCCTCGGGTTGCGGGAAGTCGACGCACATACGAGTCTACAACCGGATCTACGAGCTCTACCGCACGCATCGAGCCGAGGGAGAGGTCCTCATCGATGGAGTGAACGTGCTGTCGCCCACGGTGGACCTCATCTACCTCCGCAAGCGCGTCGGAATGATCTTCCAGCGGCCCACCCCGTTCCCGATGAGCATATTCGACAACATCGCCTACGGTCTGAAGCTCCACTACCACATCGGCCGCAGCGAGCTCACCGACCGCGTTCAGGACGCGCTGGTGAAAGGCGCCCTCTGGGAAGAGGTCAGGGACAAGCTGGACGAGCCGGCCACGGCGCTCTCCGGTGGCCAGCAGCAGCGCCTGTGCATCGCCCGCGCCATCGCGACGGAGCCCGACCTCATTCTCATGGACGAGCCGTGTTCCGCGATCGACCCGGTGGCGACCGCGAAGATAGAGGACCTCATTGAGCAGCTACGTGACGACTACACCGTCGTGCTCGTCACACACAACATGCAACAGGCCGCGCGGGTTTCGGACTTCACTGCCTTCTTCTACAAGGGACACATCATCGAGTTCGGCGCAACGAAGCAGATCTTCACGAACCCCACGCAGAAGAAGACGGAGGACTACATCACCGGTCGGTTCGGCTAGGAGCAGAAATGCCGATATTCCTGCAGCGAGAGATCTATGAG
>JBDRTQ010000274.1:0-2820 GCA_043823885.1 Candidatus Eiseniibacteriota bacterium
GCAGCCTCGTCCACGTAGTTGTACATACCATCACCAACAGAGTGGATGGACTCAAGCAGGACGTACTCCCCGTCCAAAGCGCCAATGGCACGATAGACGTCGTACCTTGCCCCGTATCCGCCCCCGCCGTACCATTCCAGCACCACACCGCTCTCCCCAGCCACTGCTGAGAGCAATGCGAGTTCCACCGGGGTGTTCTGCCAGTAGATGATGGCGCTGTCACTCACGCCACAGCTGGTACGGACGATCAGCGGCCCAGACTGAGCGTCTGTCGGAACAGTCAAGTGAATCCAGCTGTCGGTCCAGTCCGAGCATTCAGCCGGAAGCACGCGGACCCTCGGCTTCGGCTCCGGTCCCTCCCCCACGAATACCACGCGGAACTGCGCTGGGTCCACCGTGCTGGGAGCGGAGTCGTTCCAGAAGCCTGACCCGTTGATGCTCATGTCGTCACCGGGCGCGCAGCCGCCCTCAGGATCCAGGTAGTCGACAACCGGCTCGGATTCGACGACAAGTGAGCAATGGGGGCTGGGACCACCCAAGCCGCACTCGTTCTCCGCCGTTACCCAGTATTCGCCCGCGATCGCCGGCAACTGACACGACGTCGTCGACCCTGACCACACCTGAGTAGCATCGCGGTACACCCTGTAGGCAATTGTTCCGGGCTCCGCCCCCCAGCTCACCGTCACGTTCGTATCCGAACACGCGGGGTTCGGGGTCAACGTAGGCGGCCACAGAATGTCGATCACGTCCATCACCGTCAGCGTACGACCCGTACTCGCACCGCTCCACCCGCAGTCGTTGTGCGCCTTCACGGTGTAGTTGCCCGCCACCGCTGGCACCTGACACGATGTACCGGTCGTTGTGCATATTCCGCTGCCGTCCCGATACACCGCGTAGTCCGTCGCACCCGACACCGACCCCCAGCTCACTGTCACGTTCGTCCCCGAACACGCGGGGTTCGGACTCACCGTCGGCTGGCCCGGTGCCGTGGGCACCGTGATCACCGTCAACGTGCGCCCGGAACTCGAACCGCTCTGCCCGCATGTGTTCTCCGCCTTCACCGTGTAGCTACCCGCCACCGCACTTACTGAACACGACGTCCCGCTCGTTGAGCACACGTAACTCCCATCCCGGTACACACGGTAGTACGTCGCACCTGACACCGACCCCCAGCTCACCGTCACGTTCGTCCCCGAGCACGCAGGGTTCGGACTCACCGTCGGCTGACCGGGAGCAGACGGGGCGCGGTTATCGACGGTGAAGGACCCCGACTGCGACCACGAACCCACGTGGCCAGCGCCATCTGTGGCGCGAACCCGCACCCACACCGAGGTATCGTACGTGATGCCTGCCGTCTCGCTGTTGAATCGAAGGGACCACCCATTAGCCCCATACCAGTCACAGCCGTATGCGGAGTCCGGTCCCGGCAGTGGATACCAACTCGAGTTGTTAGTTGAGTACTCGAAGCAGACGCCCACCACGCCACTGTAGCTATCAGCCGCCGTCGCCGTGACATTGATCAGTCCGCAAGGGGAAGTCTGCGTTGGCTGGCTCATGCTTGCGGTGGGCAGATTGATGACTGAGGAAACCATCTCCGACCTCTGCCACTCGGGGAACAACCAGAGGCAATTCGCGTTGGCGAGGATATCGCGGTCCACCTGCTCGTAACAATACTCAACAAGGCCGTCACAGCGAAAGCACACGCCCGGGTGTACGCAGTCGATAGCGCTGTATGCACAGCCAACCTGCATTTCAGCTATGGATAGCAGGACGGTTCGGCGGGAACCATTCATCCCACTGGGATGCGTACGACTACCCCTGTATGTGAGGCCAGCCAGGAAGCGGGTGAATGTGCCGGTACTAACACCGGTGTCATTGTCGGAGTCGATGACGTAGTAGGTCGCGCCATCATAGTGATGCAACATCCCCGTGTGATACAGAAGAGGTCCAGCTATGTCTCTGTATACCGTGTCGCCCTTCTCGGCGTACGGGTCAGCCCACACAGTGGCATGCACCCCAAGCAGCAGACCAGCAATGAGAACCACATGTGGGAACCACTTCCTCCAGTTCATGGTCGTTTCTCCATTTGCTAATCCGCATGTTCCGCGATCGCAGAGTGCACCACGGCGCGTGAGTACTCGTCCATCAGATTCGGAAGAAGCGCCTCTCCAAGATCGCGAGCAGATTCCAGATCGGCACTCGCCAGGATCTTACATGCTACTGCTCTGACGATTTCCTCCTGGTGCTCGTCCAGGACGGTGCGCGACAGGAGGTCAGAGGACAGCGCCACATGGCCTGCGAGCGCATTGAGGGCATTCAACTTGACAGTCGCGTCGACCGCCTCCGAGTCCACTAGCCTTGCCAAGGTGGCCACCGACGCAGCGGGGTCCAAGGCCATTGCAGACCTGGAGAGCAGCCCGAGGTACGAGTTCCTGTAAACGCGCTCTGTGCCGCTCGCACTGACAAGCTTAGCGTCATGCAGCTGCGCTTCGAGTTCGCTGAGTATGAAAGGAGCCGCCTCGACCATCCCAATCATCCCGAGCGACCGCGCCGCGTTGATTCGCACCAACCAGTCCCTGTCCTCCAGTCCAGTCAGTAGGGCTATTCTCGCCTCCGTAGAACCGCGGAAGAACTGAAGCGAGAGCATTGAGGCCCCCCTCAACCCCGCCGTAGTATCCGCGGCCGCCATCACGACAGCATCGAGGGATCCAGGCGGCCGTCTGCGGCCGAGCGCCACCGCTGCACGCTTGCGAAGTGCTGTCGGCGCTGAGCCGTCTGGCAAGAGGGCAAGGAACGCACGGTCTGCTTCTGCCCCCGGCG
>JBDRTQ010000275.1:0-2520 GCA_043823885.1 Candidatus Eiseniibacteriota bacterium
CCTCCGGGAGAGCGGGGCGAACAAGCAGTTCGCCGAGGATCTCGAGGCAGAGCGGCAGGTCCTTCTTCAGACAGCTGACGGTCACGCTCGTGGTGCGGCCGTCGCCACCGCCGCCCCGCCGCCCCATGCCTCCGCCACCGCCGCCGAACTCGACATACGCATCTACGAACTCAAGCTCCTCGTTGATCCTGTCGCCGGGCCACTCTTCGCTGCCGCCGTTACGTATCGTCCATGGCGCCAGGCTGCCAATGCCGACCTTGTCCTCTGCAGGCCTGCCGGTGCCGAAAAGCATCGAGACGTAGACGATAGGCACCTCGTGGTCCTCGATTATGAACCCCGTCATGCCGTTCTCGAACTCGACCTCCTCGTATTCAGGTGTCTTGAGCTCGAGCTTCGGGTACTTGAGCGTGCTGGGGTGCTTGACCTTCTCGGCCCGCGCCGCTCCGACGAACAGAACGGCGATGAGAAGTACCAGGCCGATGGTGAGGATTCTTTTCATTACTGGCTCCTTGTCTCTCTCATCCATCGCGGCGAACCGCGTCGATTCCTTCGGCTCTAGCTCTTCTCAGCATCTGCCTTCATGCGCACCCAGAGCTCCTCGGCGAGCGCTTTGCGTCCTGCGTCGTCGAGGGTCTGGAACTTCTGCATCAGGTCCATCTGCTCGGCCTCCGGTAGTGTCTGCGCCCACATCATGATCTCGCGGAAGTCGATTTCCTCCTCGCCGTCGCCACCCTCGGACTCGGTCTCCACCATCCACGCGACAGTGCGGTTCTCCTCTGTGAAGTACTTCTCGGCGACACGCATGATGTCCTCGGGCGTCACCTGCTTCGTGCGCTCCATGTCGGTGAGAAGCGCGCGCCAGTCACCACGCATCGCCGCGTAGAAGCCGACTCGGAACGCCAGGCCCATGTTCGAGCCCATGGCCCTGACGAGGGTCGCTTCGTCCTGGTTCCACACGCGCTGCAACTCGCGCATGCCGACAGGCTCAGTCTTCACGCGCTCGAGCTCCTGCATGATGGCGGCCTCGACCTCCTCAAGCGTGTGCGGGTCCTTGGGATCGGCGCTGATCGTGAAGAGCGGGTCGAGCCTGTCGCCCGGGCCCATCCACGCGCCGGGTGCCTCGCGAGTCAGGCCCTGCTCCTCATAGATGCCAGTGTAGAACCTGCTCGTCCTGCCGCTCGCCAGGATGGACTGCAGCGCCGTGAGGGCGTAGCTGTCCGGATGCGGATTGGCGGGCACGTGGTAGCCGATCATGAGCGACGGCTTCGCGTCCTGCTTGACCACGACGCGCCGCTCTCCCTGCTGCTTGGGCTCCCGGGTGGTGAGCGCGGGCAGGTCCGCCCCTCGCGCGATCTTGCCGAAGTGCTTCTCGGCCAGCTTCTTCACCTCGTCAGGGTCGATGTCACCCGCGAAGAAGCCCACTGCGTTGTTGGGAGCGTAGTTCGTGTCGAAGTAGTCCTGGAGGTCGGCGCGCGTGACCATCGAGATGTCCGACGCCCAGCCCAGGACCGGCACTCCGTACATGCTCGCCGTGTAGGCGGTCGACAGGAAGGAGTAATAGAGAACGTCGTCGGGCTCGTTGAGACTCATCCTGAGCTCTTCCATCACCACGTCGCGCTCGGTGTAGAACTCGCGGAAGATCGGGTTGGCCATGCGGTCGGCTTCGATCAGCATGAAGAGCTCCAGCCTGTTGGCCGGAAGATACGAGAAGTAGAAGGTCCCGTCGTTCGAGGTTCCCGCGTTGAGCATGTGGGAACCGTTGTTCATGTAGGTCTCCCAGAGTTCGTTCGAGATGATGAGCTCGCGGTGCTCGATCATCGTATCGTAGAGAGCGGTCTCGGTCTTCTTCAGGGTCAGGTAGAGGTCGAAGTAGTCCGTGCCCCCGTCCTCCAGAAGACCCGCGAGCGCCTCCAGCTCGTCTCCGGGACCGTTCTTCTCAAGCATCTCGATCAGAAGCTCGAGTTCCAGCGCGCGGTCGGACCCCACTGCCTCGCGATCTTCGTCACTCATGGAGGCGGTCAGTTCGGTCGCGTAGCCGTCCAGGTACTCGAGACGCCAGGCCCCGATCTCGAGCTTGAGGTCGCGGGCCTCCTCGGCCAGCTCGTCCTCCCTGTCGAGGAACGCCCTCTCCGCCTCGTAGTCCTTCGTTCCCACCGTCTCGGTGCCCTTGAACAACATGTGCTCGAGCAGGTGCGAGATGCCGGTGATCCCGGGGCGCTCGTAGATGGCGCCGACCTTGAAGCCGACGGCGCAGAACGCTACCGGAGCCTCGTGACGCTCGATGACGATGAACTTCATCCCGTTATCGAGTTCGAACTCCGTGACCTTGTCCTCCAGTGTCCCGGCAGCGGCCACGGGAACCAGGCCAGCAGCCAGCACCAGAAGACACAGCGACACAATCAGAAACCGCCGCATGGACGTCTCCCTTCAGTTGAGTGACGCGCGCAATCTGCTCTTGTGTACCTGGAGCGAGCTAGTGTCCTGTCCCAGAAGTAGCCTGACATAGTCTTTCGAGCTTCC
>JBDRTQ010000276.1:0-5563 GCA_043823885.1 Candidatus Eiseniibacteriota bacterium
CGACAGTGCGCTCGCGGTGTAGGCCATCGTGTCCGTGCCGTGCGTGACGACGAACCCGTCGCAGTCGTGGTACCTCTGCGCGATCACGTCCGCAACGCGGTCCCAGTGCTCGGGCCGGATGTTGCTGCTGTCGATGTTGTCGATGTAGGCAACCTCGATGTCCGCGAGCTCACCGAGGCGAGTCTCCATGCTGAGGAGGTTCTCGATCGCCCTGTCCAGAGCCGGCGTCAGGAGGCTGCCGCGCTCGTCCTCCTCCATGACGAGCGTGCCGCCGCAGAAGAGAACGAGGACCTTCTTGTCCGGAGTTCCGCTCACGTGTTCCACCTGGGAGGAATGCGAACCGCTTTTCTGCGCGCACGTACGGCGCGGACCCGCGGCTATTCTTTCGGCTTGAGTGCGACGACCGTCGCGCCCCAGCCCCCTCACGACCGTCCCGCCCCGGCATAGGAGACAACCTCGGGCAGCCCGTCCAGTATCGAGTGCACGATGCGCATCAGCGTCCCCGAGCCCTTGCCGTGGACTATCTTCACCTCGAGGATGCCGCGACTGCGGCACTCCTGGATGTAGTCGGGCACGAGGTCCTTGATGTCCTCCGGCCTGAACGTGTGCAGGTCGAGCGTGCCCTCGATGGGGAACTCCATCGCGCCGGCGCTACTCGTCGGATGATCTGACACGGTTCCTCCGCTGCTTCGTCTGTCCCCTGTGACGCTTGCCCTCGAGACGCCTCTCCTTCGAAGCGCGCGTCGGCTTCGTGCGCCTGCGCTGCTTCGGCCTGACCGACGCCAGTCGAATGAGTTCTACGAGCCGCTGGCGCGCGTCCTGCCTGTTCTTCAGCTGCGTCCGGAACTGCCTCGCGTCGATGACAAGCTCGCCGTCGTCTGTCATGCGGCTGCCGGCGAGACGGATGAGGCGCTCGCGAACGTCGTCGGGCAGCGACGGGGAGTTCGCGACGTCGAACCTGAGCTGCACGGCCGTCGAGACCTTGTTAACATTCTGACCGCCCGGCCCGGACGCGCGTACGAACACCTCGCTCAGCTCATCCTCGTCTATTACGATGAAGCGCGTGATCCTGATCATCTGGCTACCCGCGTACCCCTTTACCCGTGAGTCTTCTTTAGCAGCCAGGCCATGTTCTCGCCCAGCACCTTCATCGTATCGATGCCCTCTGCGTCCTCCTCGACGTCCCCCTTCTTCTGGCCCAGCCCCATGTTCCAGTAGATGGACCCGGGCACGATCATCTGCCCGATGAGGAAGAAGTGGTTGATCGAGTCGAACGCGTGGATGCTCCCGGCCCGTCTGACCGCGACGACGGCCGCTCCGGCCTTCCGCTTGAACATGTGCCCGTTCACTCGAGCGACCATGCCCGCCCGGTCGATGAGCGCCTTCATCTCGGAGGTGACGTCCGTGAAGTACGTGGGCGACGCCAGGATGATGCCGTCCGATTGGACCATCTTCTCGATGCACTCGTTCACGACGTCGTCCACCGCGCAGCGCCTGTCCTTGTTCCTGGCGCACCCGAAGCAGGCGGCGCACCCCCGGATGCTCCTGCCCCCCAGCTGGAAGAACTCCGTCTCGATGCCCTCGCTCTCCAGGGCCGTGAAGACGTGACGGATCAGGTGGACCGTGTTGCCGTCCGTTCTCGGGCTGCCGTTGAACGCTGTGACCTTCACTTCGCCCTCCAGAATTGTGTTGTCTGTTGTCGGCTGTCGTCCCCGCCCGCGTCAGACCCTTCGCGCCAGAAGCACTCCGCTCCCCACCGGCACGACCATCGTGTCCATCCGCTCGTCGCTCTCGGCACGGTCCAGGAACGCGGACAGGTCGCCCGCGTGGCTGATGACGTTGTCAGCCACCAGGAACCCGCCGCTCACCATGTTGGGAAGCACGGCCTCGTAGCACTCCTCGTAGAGCTTCTTCTCAATGTCGAGGAAGCAGAACGATACCCCGCTCTGCGCGGCGAGGTGCTCCCTGGCGTCTCCGGGAACGATGCTGACGATGTCGTCCACGCCCGCCTCGCTGAAGGTCTCCGTCGCCAGCGCCACCTTCGCTCCGGCGATCTCGAAGGTCGTGAGCCTGCGTCCGAGCACGCGGCATGCCAGAGAGATCCAGAGCCCCGAGTAGCCGCCGCTCGTGCCTATCTCGATGAACGCGCCTTCGGGGGCGGACGCCGCGACAATCGCGAGGAAACGCCCTGTCTCCGAGGGAACCTGTCGGAGGCGCTCGAAACCCTCGATGCCGTTGGCCCTGTCCGTCTCGTCCTTCTTCTCGAGCTCCCGCATGCGGGCGAGTACCTCGTCAGGGATATGGTGAAACACTGGCGTCCTCCCGGTGAAGTGGCAGGGTCTGAGATGAGATAGTCACGCCCATAGTATACACGAACATCACTGCTTCGCGGCCTTGCGGCGCGGCCGTTCCTGTACCTTTTCGCTCCGGAGCTCTCGCAGGGCGTCGGAGGCGATCCATCGCGCGACTTTCGAATCAAGCCCTGCGATCTTCTCCGCGGTGTCGATGGCCCGTCCGTTCAAAGCCTGATTGCGTTTCCCTATCTGCCTCAACGCCCAGTTGACGGCCTTCTTGACGAGGTTGCGCTCGTCGGTGGCTCCGCGCCGTATGGCAGCGAGGTAGGGCGTGAACCGCGAGTCGGGCGCCGCCTTGTCGTGAACGGCCAGCACCGCCATCATCACGAACCCGGCCCGCCTGACGAACTCCTCGTCGCGCCTGCTCCACTCGGCGGCCCTGTCGTGCGCGAAAGCGGTCTTCCAGAAGAGGTTGTTGCAGCACAGGTCGCAGATGTCCCACGAATCGAAGTCGCGCACCCAGCGCTCCATCTGCCTCTCCGTGACGCGGTCCGGCTCTTCCACGAGCGGGGCAATGATGCGCGCCTCGTGGATCCCCGACCTCCAGAGCTCGGACGCGAGCTTGTGGTCCCTGCCCGCCTCCTTCGCTATGGCTCGGAGCGTCGGCACCGGCACGCCGAAGGTCTTCTCCGCATTGATGCCGTACATGTACATCCCCTCGACCTTCGCCGGATCGGCCAGCTTCTTGAGTCTGGCGATTATCTGCTTGCTGGTCATTCCGCTGACCTCCCCGGTGCATCCTGCCGCGGCTACACCTTCCCGCGGCTCTCGTGTCAGAAAGAGTAGCACATTCAGGAAGACGGAAGGACGGATCGTCCGCGCGACGGCGGGTCCGCCCCGTGTCGTCCGGCCCACAGCGTATCGGCCGGTCCGCCGCCGGGCGCGCCCCACACCGACTTGCCGGAGGGTCGCGGGCGTGGTAGATTGTGTGTAACCGGACTCACTCACTGAGACACTCCCCTGGCGGCCCCGTCGGCACTTCTCGCGGGGCCGAATCCAAGACAGCCGGCGCCGACACACGCGACCTCATGCATCGATGCGAGGACTCCATATGAGACACAGGCTCAGCACGCTCCGCCCGCACACACGGGCGGTCCTGATTGCGGCGACCTTCGCGGTCGCGGTCTCGCTCTGCGCCGGAACCGCCCGGGCCCAGCTGCCCAGTTCGTTCGACCTCAGGAACGTGGGCGGCGAGGACTACGTCACCAGCGTCAAGGAACAGAGCGGGGGCACATGCTGGACGCACGCGGCCATGGCGGCCATGGAGAGCAACCTCCTGATGTCGGGCGCCTGGGAGGCGAACGGAGAGGACGGGGAGCCCGACCTGGCCGAGTATCATCTCGACTGGTGGAACGGGTTCAACACGGAGTTCAACGAGGACGAGAGCAATCCCAACAACCCTGCTGACGGCGTGGATGTCCACGCCGGCGGCGACTACCTGATGACCTCTGCCTACACGTCGCGCGGCGACGGCTCCGTCCGGAACTCCGACGGCCAGGAGTACAACTTCCCGCCCGGCAGGACCTCGCCCGGCTATCACGTCTACTACCCGCGCGACATCGTGTGGCTGACCGCGCGCGAGGACCTGTCGGACATAGACGTCATCAAGCAGTCCGTGATCGACCACGGCATCGTCGCGACGTGCATCCACTCCGACGAAATGTTCCTCGAGTACGGCGTGCACTACCAGCCGCCGGGGTCAACGCTCGAGCCCAACCACGCCGTGTCGATAATTGGGTGGGACGACGGCAAGCCCGGTCAGGCGCCGCACGTCGGCGCGTGGCTCGTCAAGAACAGCTGGGGAGACGACTGGGGAAACCAGGGCTACTTCTGGATCTCGTACTACGACAAGTACGCGTGCAAAGAGCCCGAGATGGGCGCCGTCTCGTTCCGGAACGTCGAGCTCATGAACTACGAGCACGTCTACTACCGCGACTACCACGGGTGGCGCGACACGATGGAGGACGTCACAGAGGCGGTCAACGTGTTCACGATGGCCGCCGACGAGATGGTCCGGGCGGTGAGCTTCTACACGGCGGCCGACTCGGTAGACTACACGGTGGGAATCCACCCGGCGTTCGCCGGAACGTCGCTGCCCACCGAACTGGCCTCGGTAACGGGGACGTTCGAGCGCAAGGGGCTCCACACGGTGGACCTCGAGACGCCGGTGGCGTTCTCCGCGGGCGAGCACTTTGCAGTCTCCCTCGAACTCTCGCACGGCGGCCAGCCGTACGACACGACGAGCGAGGTCAACGTGCTCCTGGGAGCCAGCTATCGCGCGGTCGTCCACTCGTCCGCGAACCCAGGGGAAAGCTACTACAGAGAAGACAACTCGTGGCTCGACCTGACGGACTACGACGGCGACGCCAACTTCTGCATCAAGGCCCTGACGGACGGCCTCTCCCTGCTGCTTGAGCCGAGCGAGGGCATCCACTCTCTGGGTCCGGTCGGCGGCCCCTTCTCCCCCGACAGCACGCGCTACGAGTTCGTGTACCACGGCGCGGAGGATGTTCCCTACGACATCAGCATTGACCCGCCGGTCAGCTGGCTCACGATCGTGGGCGACGCGCACGGCACGCTTCACGTGGACGTCCCGGTGGTGGTCACGGTGGCGGTGAACGACGGCGCCTCCGAACTCGAGCCCGGCGTCCACCGCGCCCGCGTAGTCTTCGAGACCGGGTCCGAGTACGTCGGCAACGTGTACCGGGAGGTCACGCTCGCGGTCGGCGGCCGGGTCTCTCGCTACCAGTGGACGTTCGACGAGGACCCCGGGTGGTTCTACGAGGGGCTGTGGGCGTTCGGCCAGCCGACCGGCGGGGGCGGACAGAACGGAGGGCCGGACCCGACGAGCGGTCACACGGGCGACTTCGTCTACGGATACAACCTGAACGGTGACTACCCCAACGGGATGCCAGCGGAGCACCTGACCACGGGCCCCATCGACTGCTCCGGGTTCGTCCTTACGCAGCTGAGCTTCTGGCGATGGCTCGGTGTCGAGGTGCCGCGCTACGACAAGGCCCCGCTCAGCGTGAGCGCGGACGGCGAGAACTGGACGACGGTGTGGTCCCACGTCGACGAGGTGACGGATGAAGAGTGGACCCTGGTCGAGCTCGACGTGTCGGGCATCGCGGACGGCGAAGAGACGGTCTACGTCCGATGGACCATGGGTGAAACGGACCTGACGGCTCACTACTGTGGCTGGAACATCG
>JBDRTQ010000277.1:0-2524 GCA_043823885.1 Candidatus Eiseniibacteriota bacterium
ATCAGCATGCTCAGTTGGAAATCGTCTGCCAAGGCTCGCTCGTAGTTCACGACCTTCTCGACGAAGGCCAGGGCGTCGTCGATCGTCCTGATGGGTGCCCTGCCCACGAAGACCTCCGGATAGAGATCGACGTCGTCGTCCAGTTCACCGTAGGTCTCGTCGCCGTCCGCGTTCCAGGTGCCGTCGAGGTTGGCGAAGTACATGTCGCAGCCGATGTTGTCCTCCTCCGCGTGGCCGCCGGCCTCGCAGGTCATCGCGTATGCGTGCCTCGTCGGAATCCAGTTCGTGTCTCCGGCGAGCAGGAACCACACGCTTCCCCACGTGTTGTGCGCGTCCGCCACGAAACTCCTGATGCGTTCCGGGTCGTCGCCGCCGGGGTAGTTCGCCGTGATCCAGGTGACGGACACCATCGTGGATGGCACGCCCTTGGCGGTCTTCCAGTCCGCCAGCGGTGTGAACGCCTCCTCGAAGGCGGTGTTGCCCAGGATGACGACATGCTCGAAGTCTCCGGCCGGAAGCCTGGTGTCCGACAGCGGCCGCGTGTCCGCCGTCTGCCGGCACGCGACATCGTTGTCGGACAGGACCCTGACGACCTCGCTCTGGCCCGGAAGACGGGTCCGCGGGGTGTCCTGCTCAGCCAGATCGAAGTGGAGTCGGATCGAGATGCTGCCGAAGAAGCGTAGCTTGCCCACACTCGGGAGGAACTGGACCGGGTGGACTGCAACGCCGACGAGCCGGGCGTCGCCGAGATGCCCGAACGAGCGGAGTTCTGCGAGCGAGGCCGGATAGGGCCGTTTTCCGCCATAGACCGACGGGTCCGCCTCGACGAACGGGTGGGACGGGAGCTCCAATCCAGGTACGGGCAGGATGCGGGGGTGCTGGGCCGGCATCGGGCGCAGCTTGACTACCCGCTCGCTGCTCTCGGCCTCGAGTATCTCGACCCCTGTGACGCGGGCGCCCGCCGGCAGCGTGAGCGTCAGCGGGAGCACCGGAAGCTGAGGGAGCCCGATCTCCCGCGTCAGGTCGCAGCCACGTAGCGTGATGACGTCGTAGCCGTTCCGCTCGATCACCGTGAGGTCGCTCTCGTCGAAGCTGACCGTGTGGTCGAAATGCGCCGACCACGCCGCCTGAGCGGCAAGCCCAAGCACCAGCACGACGATGACCACAAGCCCTATCGATCGACGAATCATGGTGTGGCTCCATGCCGACGTTCAGCGGGGGCTCCGGGTACAATGACGCTCGCCGCTCGACCGGCCCTGCAAGAGCTTATCGCCTGCGCTCTCCGGTCGTCGGCGGGGTTCATAGTCCAGTCATTTAGCAGTACGCTGATTAAACGATGATACTTCCCCCGACCCATGTCAAGCGCTCACGCGCTCGCCGGGGTCCGTGATGAGCGCAATTCAGGGCCCGGGAGGTCGTTCCTGAGGGGACATTCGTCACAAACGGGACTCACGCGGCAGAAGCTCTTCCCCAGCGTCACCAGAAGGGCGTGGCACCCGGCGAGCACGGCGGCGTCCAGACCGAGCGCGCTCTCGAAGAGCCCCTTGACCTGCTCGTAACTCGCGCGGGCGTCGCAGATCCCGTGCCTCGTAAGGTACCGCCGTGCGTACGCGTCGACCACGAAGACCGGGTGCCCGGCGGCATAGAGCAGTATCGCGTCCGCCGTCTCGGGACCTATCCCCCGCACAGCAAGCAAGGTCTCCCGGAGCGCGTCGGCGTCCTGCCCCAGCAGCCCCGGCAATCCTCCCTCGTGGCGGTCGATGGTGCGAGCGATGGCGGCGAGCGTCCGGGCCTTTCGTCTCCACGACCCGGACGGTCTAACCAGCTCCTCGAGACGCTCGATCGGCAGCTTCAGCACGGCGGAGTGCGACAGCGCGCCGGCCTCCCGCAGGAGCTCGAGCGCGCGCTCCGCGTTCCGCCAGGCCGTGTTTTGTGTCAGGACGGCTCCGGTCATCGTCTCGAAGGGTCCCCCGCGCGGCCACCAGCCCTCCTGGGGGCCGTACTCGCCCCGCAGCGTCGTGTCGGTCCATCGGACTCCGGCGGCGTTGGCGCCCCCGTCAGTCTCCGGGATGCCGGGAACGGACGGCGCCCGCCCCCAAAAGAGAAGCGGCAGAACGTTCTCCCGTTCTGCCGCCGTCGCGAAGCGTCTCGCCTCACCTTGATGGTGCCCGGAGCGAGACTCGAACTCGCACAGGCATTCGCCCACCACCCCCTCAAGATGGCGTGTCTACCAGTTCCACCATCCGGGCACATGTATCAACCGTGGCAGCCGCCCGCCGCTAACGCGACCTCGCGACGCCACCGAGTATCCTGGCCCTACTCCGTCTCGGGGGCAACCGGAATCTCTTCGCCCGGGGCTCCGCCCTGAGCCTGTTCTCCGGTCGCCTCGACTGCGCCGCCGGTCGGTGACTCGGCCCCCGGGAGCTCCGTCGGGGCTCCCTCCTGAGGCACGATCTCTCCCACCGTGGTGGCCGCCGCAGGCCGACCTCCCTCGAGGCCCTGGGTGACCGTCCCGCGCCTCAGT
>JBDRTQ010000278.1:0-2904 GCA_043823885.1 Candidatus Eiseniibacteriota bacterium
CTTCGGATTGCGCTCGCGCCGCAGGCTCGCGCCGCAGACAGGACACGTCTTGAACGCACAAAGACGCGGCGCGTGAGCGTTCGCGACCGCGGGCGGTGTCGCGGTAAGGGTCTCGGCTCGATCGTCGCGTGGTGAGCGTTCACGCATCGTTACTCCTCGCCCGCCCTCCGGACGCGCCGAGCTCGGTGCCACAGTGGTCACAGAACGAAATCCCATGCCCCTGCATTTCGTTCGTTTGGGGATCGGAACCTGGGTGCTCCTCGACTCCCCGGTCGCACTCAGGACGCACACAGGGGCGTCGGCGCCGCTCGGCAGTGGAGAAGCGTGGGACTCGTTGTATCGGGCTTCGTTCCCCTTATTCCCGGGGGCTCTCACACACACGCGCGCAGAGGGGGGTCTATGGGAGATAGGGGAACGAAGGGAATGAGTAGAAAGAAGAAGAGAAGTGTGTGTTCTATAGGTGTTTACGGCTTCCTCTTTCCTCACCTTTTGTCCCCATCTTTCCCCGCGATTCGGTAGCTGCCAACCCGCATCCGAAGGGCCTTGTTCACTGCTCACCACCTTCTACACGGCCTTCTTCTCCGGCACCGTCGACCAGTGCGTAGTACCGGCCGGGACGACCCGCGGTGGATTCGGTGCGGACTCCGATGTCACCGCGCTGCTCGAGAGTCGCCACGAGCGCGGCGAAGCTCTTGGCGTCAATCTTCATCCGCTTCAGAAGCACGCTGTGCGGGAGCTCATGCCCGGGCGTGTTCCTGAGCTTCTGCAGGAACTTCAGGCACTCGGCGTGGAACGGGTTGTCGGCGACGTGAGACTGCGCCATGAAGAGCATCCTCCTGGCCTGGTGCATGACGACGCGCCCGGCCCATTCGGCGGCGGCCTTCCCGATCTCCGGATGCTCGTAGCTCTCGCTCACGGCGTAGACCAGCGCGAGCTTCCGCGCGTGCTCGCTCACGCGGCCCCACACGGTCGTGCCCACCGCGTCGCCCGAGAGCTCAGCCTTCGCGTACTCCGCTTCGGCCTCGAGCCGAATCTCGATCAGCGCGTTCCTGGCTCCGTCCGTCTGTGGCACAACCTGCGGAACGGGGTGCCAGTTCTCGAGGTTCCCCGTGCCGCACCGGAAGTCCGCCCACCACTTCGCTGTCTCGAGCACGCGCGGCGGCAGAGGCATCAACCGGGGCTCCTGTCCCGGCGCCCGGCGGCCGCACTCAAAGACGATCATGCGGGCGAAGAACCCGTTCGCGAGCATCCGCTCCGAGAGCGCCTCGTAGTAGTGGTTCGGGATGGCCGTGCCGAAGACCACGAGGCACGGCTGGTCGATCGCTCCGGGCGACTCCTTCCCCGCCCTAGCCCGCATTGGGACGATGGAGTTAGCCGACGAGTAGAGCGTGAGGAGCGCGGCCATGACGTTCTCGTGCCTGGCGTCCCTAGCCTTGTTGATCGACTGGAGCATCCCGTCGATCTCGTCGGTCTGGAACAGCATGCAAGGCTCATTGAAGAGCGCGTCCTCGATGCCCTCGCCGGAGGCGAACCGCGCGCCGACCTGATCTGCTAGCCCGATGGCGTGGAGGATCTCGGTGTTGATCTTCCGCGGCCTGTCCTTTCCAGCGGACGAGTGCGCGAGGCCCAGCAGATAGAGGTTGGTGCGGTTGTCGCCAGGGTCACGGACCTTGCGGCCGGCGAGGAGTGCCTGAAGCGCAAGGGCCCCGGCGAACGCCATCGTCACGTTCGGGTAGGGCGCCGTCTCGAGGGAGTGGTCCATCACCTCCGACACGAACCCTGGCGCACGCAGGAGATCCTCCGGCATGGGGCCGGGGTCGGGGAGCTCGGGGCCCCTGTCGTCGGGCGCCAGCGGACGCGCCACGCCTTGCCCCCAGTGGTTCTCCGCGACCGCCACCGCGACCTGATCGGGCTCGTACCGTGCGACGCTCGCGGCGATGGTCTCAACTTCGCGCGTCGAGAGCGGCGGCCGGCATCGGTCGTGGTTCGCCCGGACGAGCGCGGATAGAATCTCCTCTCTGCTCATGCCCACCCGGCGCATAGCGCCGCCCAGTCGTGCCAGGGTGGCGTTTCGCTGGCCGGCCGGAATGGTGTTGCCACCCGGCGCGGGATCGTCGCACTGTGGCGCCCTGTGCGCGCCAGTGGGCGCCCCGTTCGCGCCAAGGGCGTCCATGAGAGACTCAAGCCAGGCGGGAGGCTCGGATAGCTGCGCCGGCGCGGTGAGTTCCGACGGACCGCTCCAGCGATACGGCTTGCCCCCTACGACCGAGGGCGGGACCAGGATGTAGCCACCGTCGGCCCGCGTGTCGACATGCGGCGCGATCTTGCCCACCGTGTTGCCCCATGACTTCCCGGCCGGCTCACGGAAAATGTAGTGCTCGCCGCCTCTCGGTGTGAGCGACACGGCGCCTCGCTGCAGATCCAGCACATCCTCAGGATCCCCGGGCCATGGGTTATCAGGCCCGTCCACGTCAACGACGAGAAGACCGGCGGTCGGGATCGCCACGTTCGCTTCGGGGTACCGGTCCCACCACGCCTCAATCGTGGAGGTGCTCCTCGTGGCATCACGGAACCCGTGACGAGTGAGAGGGAGCTTCCCTCCAGGCACACAAGGGAAGACCGGATACCCAAGCTCCGCGTAGCGTATGGCAGCGTCTTGCAGCGTGCTCAAAACGGCACTCCTCCATCTCCGGCGTAGGCGTAGCCCTCCTCGCGGGACAGCTCGTCCCAATCCTCGCCCGGCTCCCGCCACGGGGGCTTCGTCCCGAGCTCGTAGCCGATGATGCTGTCGTACTTCTCCCCCACGACGCCCCGCACCGTGATGGACTTTGTCTTGCAGAGCGCGCCGGCGTTGGCCAGCTCCACCGCTTCTTCCGCCGACACGGGAACCAGGGCGTTCGAGCG
>JBDRTQ010000279.1:0-2647 GCA_043823885.1 Candidatus Eiseniibacteriota bacterium
GGACTGCTGGGTCTCGGTCGAACTGAAGGAGAGCGGAGGCTTGACGGTCTCCGTCGAGAGCCGGGTCCAGTCGATGTACGGCGCGTCGATACGCGAGTCGGTCGAGCAGGGGCTCGGGGTACTCGGTGTCGCAAGCGCCGCGGTGGAGGTAGTGGACGCGGGCGCGGTTCCCTTCGTCATCTGGGCGAGGCTGGAGGCGGCGGTCAAGAGCGCCGACCCCTCGATCGCAGCGGAGCTTCTGCCGGAGGTGAAAGAGTTCACTCAGTACGGGACCACGCGCGACCGCTTCAGAAGGTCCAGGCTATACCTTCCCGGCGACCAGGTGAAGCTCATGCTCAACGCGGGGCTGCACGGTCCCGACGGCGTCATCCTCGACCTTGAGGACAGCGTTGCGCCGAGTCAGAAGGAGGCGGCGCGCTACGTGGTGAGGAACACGCTTCGTTCCGTCGACTTCTTCGGCGCCGAGAGAATGGTCCGCATCAACCAGATACCGATGGGGCTCGACGACCTTCCGTTCCTGGTCCCGAACAACGTGCACATCATACTGATACCCAAGTGCGAGAGCGCCGCCGACGTCAGGGCGGTCGACGCGAAGGTTCAGGAGATACGCAAGGAGAAGGGAGTCGTCAACGAGGTCTTCCTCATGCCCATCGTCGAGAGCGCGCTCGGATGCTTCCGGGCGTACGAGATCGCGTCGGCTTCGCCGAACGTGGTGGCGCTGACGATAGGCCTCGAGGACTACACGGCCGACATCGGCACACAGCGCACCAACGAGGGGCGTGAGAGTTTCTGGGCCCGCTCGCAGGTAGTGAACGCCGCGCGCGCCGCCCGCGTCCAGCCCATCGATACCGTGTTCTCGGACGTCACCGACATGGAAGGCCTCATGGCCAGCGTCATCGAGGCCAAGGGTCTGGGTTTCGACGGCAAGGGTTGCATTCACCCGAGGCAGATAGAGACGATCCACAAGGGGTTCGCGCCTGCCGAGGGCGAGGTGGCGAAGGCGACACGTATCGTGGTCGCTTTCGAGAAGGCCGAGGCGGAGGGTCTCGGGGTGGTGTCGCTCGGCAGCAAGATGATAGATCCGCCCGTGGTCAAGCGCGCGCAGAGGACGGTCGAACTCGCGGTCGCATCCGGCGTCCTCTCCGAGGACTGGCGCGAGGAAGGAGGGGACGATGCCTGAGCAGAAACTCGTCAAGAACGCGGCGGGACGCCTGGTCCCGACCGAGATCAACGGCAGAGAGGCCATTCCCTACAAGGGAGTGGCGAAGCACCGCCCGACCGGGCGGAAGGCCGCTCCCGCCATCTCCACGGTCATGGACTACCCTGACAGCGGAGACAAGACCGTCCCCGACATCAAAGCGGCGCTCAGGGCGGCGGGGCTCAAGGACGGCATGACCGTCTCGACGCACCATCATCTGAGGAACGGCGATAACGTCGCCAACGCTGTCTTCGAGGCCGCGGCCGAACTCGGCGTCAAGGACCTCATGTGGTTCCCGTCGGCCTGCTTCCCCTGCCACGCGCCCATCATCGAGCACATGAAGAACGGGGTCGTGCACCACATCGAGGGCAGCATGAACGGCCCGCTGGGTGCCTACTGCTCAGAAGGCAACATGCGCGGGATGGGCGTCCTCCGCTCGCACGGCGGGCGGTACCGCGCGATACAGGACGGCGACGTGCACGTCGATATCGCCGTGATAGCGGGACCGACGGCCGACCCGTTCGGCAACGCAAATGGCCTCACCGGACCGGCGGCCTGCGGACTCATCGGGTTCGCGCTCGCCGACTCGGAGTACGCCGACAAGGTCATCGTCGTCACCGACAACCTCATCGACTTCCCGTGCGTACCCTGGCAGATACAGGGCAACAACGTCGACATCGTCACGACGATGCCGGCCATCGGTGACGCCAGCAAGATCGTCTCGGGCACGACGCAGATAACGAAGAGCCCGGACCGGCTGCGCATCGCCGAGATGACGGCCCGCTTCGTGAAGGAAGCGGGGATCATGCGCGACGGCTTCTCGTTCCAGGCAGGTGCGGGCGGCACGGCCCTCTCGTTCGCCATCTTCCTCATGGAGATGATGAGGGAGGAGGGCGTCAAAGCGCGGTTTGTGCGCGGCGGAAGCACGCAGTACCTGGTGCAGATGCTCGAGGAGGGGCTGACGGACTACATCCTCGACGGACAGACGTTCGACCTCGATGGCGTGCGTTCGATGCGCGAGAACCCGGCGCACGTCAACACGAGCCCGTTCACGAGCTACAACTATCACGCTCGTGGACAACGGATCGATAGGCCCTCTTGGGCTTGATGACCCGGAATGGATGCAGGACACGCGACCGGACGAAGATCCTCTTGCCGGTGAAGAATTCGAAAAGGAACCCCATGTTGGGAGCACGATGGATCCCGGCGAATGGGGCCAAGCCGTCCTGGAGCACTGCCCCCGCGGTGCTGCTGGCGTTGTTGTCTGTAACGCCTTTGGGCTCTTCCTACGCCGGCTGGGCCACGTCGACGACGTTGCTGAGAGTGTAGGGAAGGGCCTGGTTTGGGGCCAGGAGCTCGGTGCCAAGATCTACTTGCAGGATCTCCTCCGTGAAGATCTCAGGAAGCCTGCAGAGGGCAAGAAGGAACCATGAAGGGGTGGCGGATCCG
>JBDRTQ010000280.1:0-7725 GCA_043823885.1 Candidatus Eiseniibacteriota bacterium
TGACGCTGCATGTTCGAGCCCATCAAGGCGCGGTTGGCGTCGTCGTGCTCGAGGAACGGGATCAGGGCCGCCGCCGCGGAGACCAGCTGCTTCGGCGAGACGTCCATGTAATGGATGTCCTCGCGCGCCACCGTCGGGAAGTCGTCCCTGTGCCGGGCCAGGAGTGACTCCTCCTGGATCTTCCCGCCCGAATCGAGCGGCTCGCCCGCCTGGGCGATGACGAAGTTGTCCTCTTCAGACGCAGTCAGGAACTCAATCTCGTTCGTGACCACGCCCTTCTTCAATTTGTAGTACGGCGTCTCAATGAAGCCGTAGTCGTTGATACGTCCGTATGTCGAGAGCGAGCTGATGAGACCGATGTTCGGCCCCTCGGGCGTCTCGATCGGGCACATCCGTCCGTAATGGCTGTAGTGGACGTCCCTGACCTCGAACCCGGCTCTTTCCCTCGTGAGACCACCCGGACCGAGCGCGGAGAGCCTCCGCTTGTGTGTCAGCTCGGCCAAGGGGTTCGTCTGCTCCATGAACTGCGAGAGTTGGTTCGAGCCGAAGAACGCGCGGACGACGGCCGAGATGGGTCTCGAGTTGACGAGGGTCGCCAGGTCCAGTTCCTCGGCGTCGCCGGTGGACATGCGGTCCTTGATGACCCTGACCATGCGCGACAGGCCCGCGGAGAGCTGGTTCTCAAGAAGCTCGCCCACCGAACGGACTCGTCTGTTACCCAGATGGTCGATGTCGTCGATCTCACGCTTGCCCCTGACGACCTCCAGCACTGCTCTGATGGTCTCGATGAAGTCGCGATGCGTCAGGCAGATGGTGTCGAGCGGAACGTCGACATTCGAGATACCGAGCTGCTCGTTGATCTTGTAGCGCCCGACGTTCTTGAGGTCGTAGCGGTTGGGATCGAAGAACATCTTGTCGACCAGCTCGCGTCCGGCCTCGATAGACGGCAGGTTGCCGCCCTTCATCGTCTTGTAGATCTCCTGAAGAGCTTCCTCCTCAGAGTGCGTCTTCTCGCGCAGGAACGTCGAGTCGATGACCTTGAGGTCGACGGGGTCGATCTGAACGAGCTCGATCTCCCGGATGCCTGCCTTCCTCAGAAGCTGGATGACCGTCGCGGTGAGCTTCTCGTCGTTCTTGACGACGATCTCACTCGTGTCGGGATGCTTGTAGGTCCGGGACACGATCCGCCCAACGAGTTCGGCGTCCCTCTCCTCGTCCTTGCGGGCGAGGATCCGCGCCGTCTCGGTCACACGCACGTTGACCGTGGTGGCGCCCATGTCCCTCAGAGCCTTGACGTGTTTCGGCTCGATGACGTCTCCGGGCTCGCCCACTACCTCACCGGTCTCCTCGTCGACCACCCGCGCGGCGAACAATCTGCCGCACGGCTCCATGGCGCGAGTCGGCCTGCTTGACGGCAGCTCCACGGTCTCCTTCTCGTAGAAGAGACTGCGGATGTCCTCGTCGCGGGAGTAGCCGAGCGCTCGCAGGAACGTAGTCATCCGGAACTGATGACGCCTGTCGGTCCTGATGAACATCTCGTCCTTGATGCCCATCCTGACCTCGACCCAGGTGCCGCGGTACGGGATTATCTTCGCGAAGTAGAGCCTTGTCCCGTTCGGATGGATCTTGTCCTGGAAGAACACGCCGGGCGACCTGTGGAGCTGACTGACGATGACCCTCTCGGCGCCGTTGACGATGAACGTCCCGCGCTCGGTGATCAGAGGGATATCGCCGAGATAGATCTCGGACTCCTCGGCCTCGAGGAACTTCCGCGCACCCTTGTCCTTGGGCTCCCACCTGACGAGCCTCAGGGTCGCCTTCAGCGGGGCTTCGAACGTCAGGTTGCGCTCACGGCACTCCTGGAGCGTGTGCTTCGGCTGCCCCAGTCTGAAGCCCTTGTACTCGAGGGTGTAGGTCCCCTGATGACCTTCCACCGGGAAGAACTTCCTGAAGATCTCATCCAGTCCCGAAGCCTCCCCGTCGTCAGACCTGCCCGTGCCGAGACACGCCTTGAAGGACGCGAGCTGCACGTCCAGCAGGTTCGGCATCGGGAGTTCCTTATCGACCGGGAACTTGGAGAAGACTTTTCTCTCTACGACTCGGGGTCCGATCAATGCTCTCTCACCCTCCATCAAGGGTATGGACGCGCTCGTACTGCCGGGCATCCGCACTTCCGGAACTAACTGGGCGGGTGACGCGTTCCCGCGTTCACCCGGTCGAACGGCCCGCGCCAGACCCCGCGATCTCGAGCCCGAAAGCTCCATGGCGGGACACCGGATTCCCGGGCCCGCGGGAACCGCGAGGGCCCGGCACGTGCGCTACTTGATCTCGGCCTTGGCTCCGGCCTCTTCCAGCTTCTTCTTGACTTCCTCGGCCTCGTCCTTCGAAACGTCCTTCTTGACGACCTGGCCGGGGTTGTCCACGAGTTCCTTAGCTTCCTTGAGACCGAGGTCCGTGACCTGACGGATGACCTTCACGACCTGGAACTTCTTCTCCCCCGTCTCACTGAGGATGACGTCCCACTCGGTCTTCTCTTCGTCACCACCGGCTGCCGCGCCACCAGCGGCGGGGGCGGCCATCATGGCCATAGGAGCGGCCGCAGAGACGCCGAACTTGTCCTCGAGGGCCTTGACCAGCTCGGCCATCTCCAGAACGGTCATCTTCTCGATGGACTCAAGGATCTTCTCATTGTTCTTGCTCGGAGCGGCCTTCGGCTATGCGGCCGTCTCCACGACTTCGTTCTTCTCGTCTGCCATCTGATCCACCTCCGACGTGTTCACTGCTCTCTTGATCGTTCCGTGTGCTGCCGTCACATCCTTCTACTGCTGCCTTCATGTGCTACCGATTGCCTCTGTCGGCGCGGGGCTTAAGCCCAGACATGCTCCGGGGTCATTCACCGTTCCCCCGATGCGACCGGCCCATTGTGAACGACCCGAGGCCCTTGAATTCCAACTCAGGCGCCTGACGTAGCACCCTTCTGCTTGGCCACCGCGTCGAGCGTGGCGACCAGCTTCCTCGACAGCTCGTGGAGAAGCCGCGCCAGCCCCGCGACGGGAGCCTGGAAGCCCGCGGCTATCTGTGCGAGCAGAACCTCTCTCGACGGCAACTCCGCGATTCTGCGGATCTCGGCCGCCGAAACGATGACCGAGTCTATGAGACCGGGCCTTATCTGCGGCGTCTTCCTGCTCTTCTCGAACTCGACCATGATCCTGGCCGCGACCGCCGCGTCCCCGTCGGTCATAACGAATCCGTTCGGACCGGTCAGGTGCTCCTTCAGTGCGCCGAATCCCGCTTCATCGATTGCCAGCTTGGCCAGGGTGTTCTTCACCACCCGATACTCCACCGAAGCCTCGCGGAACCGCGACCGGATCTCAGTAGCGGTGGCCACGTCCATGCCGGTGAAGTCGCCGAGCAGTATGGATGTCTTCGACTCCAGCCGCTTCCTGAGGTCCTTGAGGCTGGCTTCCTTCTGTGCTCTCGTCAGTGGCATTTCCAGGTCCTCGTCTTCACTGTGTCCCAGAGTTCTCGGCGACTACTGCTTCGTCGCGTCGACTACCGAACCGATGTCGAGGCCGATGCCCGGCCCCATGGTCGAACTGATGCTTATCTTCTTCATGTAAACGCCCTTGGCGGCCGGTGGCTTGGCGCGGAGGATCTCGCGCGTCAGTTCGACGAGGTTGCCCTTGAGCTTGTCCGACTCGAACGAGACCTTGCCGAATACGACGTGCACGTTGGCGGTCTTGTCGGTCCGGTACTCGACCTTTCCGGCCTTGGCGTCACCGACAGCCTTGGCGATGTCGAAGGTCACGGTACCGGTCTTCGGATTGGGCATGAGCCCCCTGGGGCCCAGGATCTTGCCCAGTTTGCCGACGTCCTTCATCATGTCCGGCGTGGCGATGACCGTGTCGGCCTCGAGCCAACCGCCCTTGATCTTCTCGATGTAATCCTCGGCGCCTACGAAGTCCGCACCGGCCTCCTCGGCCTCGGCGACCTTCTCTCCCTTCGCCAGAACCAGGATCTTCACCGTCTGCCCGGTCCCGTGAGGCATGACCACGGTCCCGCGGACCTGCTGGTCGGCGTGCCTCGGGTCGACGCCCAGTCGGAAGACGACTTCCGCCGTCTCGTCGAACTTGGCGCTGGCGGCGGCCTTGAGAAGCTCGATGGCCTCGTCGAGCGCGTACGGCCCTCCGGTCTTCACCTTGTCCGCCAGTCCTGCGTAACGCTTACTGTGCTTCATGCGATCCTGTCCTTTCACCGGACGCTCTCCGTGAGCGCCCTCCCGCATTCCCGCGCGGTAACGCCCGCCCCCGTTTGTCGGAGGCGCAACCACTTCCGCCTACCCGACCACCTCGATGCCCATGCTCCTGGCCGTTCCCGCGATCATCAGCATGGCGGCCGCGTCATCCGCAGCGTTCAGGTCGACCGCCTTGATCTTCGCGATCTCGAGCAGCTGCGCCTTCGTGACCTTACCGACCTTGTCGCGATTCGGCACACCGGAGCCCTTCGCGAGCCCCGCGGCCTTCCTGAGAAGGACCGACGCGGGCGGCGTCTTGGTAATGAAGGTGAACGTCCTGTCCTGGTAGACCGTCAACACGACCGGGATGATCATCCCCGGCTGGCCCTGCGTCTTCGAGTTGAACTGCTTGCAGAACCCGCCAATGTCCATCCCGTACGGACCCAGTGCCGGGCCGACCGGCGGCGCGGACGTCGCCTGCCCTGCGGGGATCTGGAGTTTGACGGTTCCGATGATCTTCTTCGCCATTGTTCTCCCTCTCGTAGCTCTCTTAGGTCGATTCCACCTGAAGGAAGTCAAGCTCGACCGGTGTCGCGCGACCGAAGATCAAGACCATCACTTTGACCTTGCCGCGTTCGACGTCGACCTCATCAATGAGCCCGGAGAAACCGGAGAAGGGTCCGTCGACAACGCGCACCTGCTCCCCGACCTGACACGGAATCTCCAGACGTTCCTTCGCCGGCTTGCGCTCGATTCTCCCCAGGATCCTGTCGATGTCCTCCTGAAGGAGGGGCTCGGGGACCTTCTCCTGCTGCCCCGGCCCCGAGGTCGTGCCTATGAACGATGACACGCCCTGCGTGTTGGTCACGAGGAAGCGCGTCTGGTCATCCATCTCCATCTCTATAAGGAGATAGCCCGGGAAGAGCTTCCGCTCGGAGGTCTTCCTCTTCCCGTCCTTCATCTCTACGAACTCCTCCGTCGCGACGATTATCTGACCGAAGAGGTCGTCAAGACCCGAGGTCGTGATCGTCTTCCGGAGCTTCTCGCGGACTTTGAACTCATGTCCCGAGTACGTATGTATCGCATACCATAGCTTCACTGCAGATTGCTCCCAGCAGTCAGCCCAAGGGACGACAGTGTTGGCTTGCGTCTAACCGAAGACGATGCTTACCAGGAAGGAAAGCGCCCGGTCGACGAGGCCAATGAACACCGCAAGTACCAGAACGATGACGATCACCACGAGCGTTGATCCGCGGATCTCGTCCTTCGAGGGCCACGAGACCCTCTTGAGCTCGTTCCGGACTTCCTTGATGAACTTGACTAGCCTCTGAAACATATTTCCCTCACCGGACGCCTGAGGAGCGCAGACTATGGCAGGCCTGGAGGGACTCGAACCCCCAACATCCGGTTTTGGAGACCGGCGCTCTAACCAATTAGAGCTACAGGCCTGCACAAGCTTGCTCGGCGGACAACCTTTTGGCCGCGGGATCCAGGCCGTACCGGCCCGACTCCCGGCCCGCGCAAACGGGATCTGCTCACAACTGGTTGCGAGCGCGCCTAGCGCGTCTGCTTATGCACAGTGTGCTTATTGCAGAAGCGACAGTACTTCTTGTACTCCAGGCGGTCCGGATGCTTTTGCTTGTTCTTGGTGTATGTGTAATTGCGTCGCTTGCAATCCGTGCAGGCGAGCACGACTATGTCACGCAATCTCGCTCTTCTCCCCGAGCGCCTTCGTTACCCGGCGCCCGCGTTCTGCTACTCGATTATCTTGGTGATGGTGCCGGCGCCGACGGTCCTGCCGCCCTCACGGATCGCGAACCGCAGTCCTTCTTCCATCGCGATCGGTGTGCCCAGCTCTACCGAAAGCTCCACGTTGTCGCCCGGCATCACCATCTCCGTGCCTTCCGGAAGTGTCGCGTTGCCGGTCACGTCCGTTGTCCTGAAGTAGAACTGAGGACGGTACCCGTTGAAGAACGCCGTGTGACGGCCACCCTCGTCGCGCGTCAGGATGTACGCCTTCCCCTCGAACTTCGTGTGAGGAGTCACGCTCTTCGGCTCGCATATGACCATCCCGCGGTCCAGATCTTCCTTGGCGATGCCGCGGAGGAGCAGACCAACGTTGTCGCCCGCCTGTCCATCGTCCAGGATCTTCCTGAACATCTCGACACCCGTCACCACCGTGCTGCGCGTCTCTCGGATGCCGACGATCTCCACCTTGTCGCCGGTGTGAACCTTGCCGCGCTCGATACGGCCCGTACCTACCGTCCCGCGACCTGTGATCGAGAACACGTCCTCGATCGGCAGCAGGAAGGGCTTGTCGATCTCGCGTACCGGCTGAGGGAAGTAGTCGTCCATCGCGTTCACAAGCTCCCAGATCGAGTCGCAAGCCTCGCAACCGTCCTTCCCGCAACCGCACTGAAGTGCCTTCAGCGCGGAACCCTTGATCACCGGAATGTCCTCGCCCGGGAACTCATACTCCGTCAGAAGCTCACGAACCTCCAGCTCTACCAGCTCAAGAAGCTCCGGGTCGTCAACCTGGTCGACCTTGTTCATATAGATGATGATGTGAGGAACGCCTACCTGACGAGCGAGAAGAATGTGCTCGCGAGTCTGCGGCATCGGTCCGTCCGCAGCGCTCACGACTACGATCGCTCCGTCCATCTGAGCCGCGCCCGTGATCATGTTCTTCACGTAGTCGGCGTGGCCAGGGCAGTCGACGTGCGCGTAGTGCCGCTTCGGACTCTCATACTCCACATGACACGTAGCGATCGTGATCCCGCGCTCCCGCTCTTCCGGCGCCTTGTCGATCTCGTCGAAAGCCATGTACTTCGCAAGACCCCGCTTCTCCAGACACAACGTCATCGCCGACGTCAGCGTGGACTTCCCGTGGTCAACGTGGCCGATCGTGCCCACGTTCACATGAGGCTTCGTCCTCTCGAACTTCTTCTTCGCCATCTTCGTAGCTCCTTGGAAACTGTGCTCCCGCTGTGTTGTCTACCGTTCCATTTCTTCAAGGCCTCACACGAGCGTCGAAGGGACGCAGATGGGGCCTCCCATCAGCCTTCTATTTCCAACCCCAGCCGGCGAGTATCTGCTCCTGCTTCTCGCGCGGGACCTCCGCGTAGCGAGCGAACTGGGTCGTGTATACGGCTCTACCTTGCGTGAGCGAGCGGAGCGCCGTGGCGTAGCCGAACATCCGGCCCAGCGGCACGGTCGCGTCGACTATCTGCGTCTCGCCGCGCATCCGCGTGCCCTCAATTCTGCCGCCTCTTGCGTTCAGGTCGGCGATGACCTCACCGACGAACTGCTCGGGAGCGACGACCTCCACGCTCACGATCGGCTCCAGAAGCACCGGGTGCGCCTTCATGGCCGCCTCCCTCAAGGCGATGGAGCCCGCCGCCTTGAACGCGATGTCGCTCGAATCGACTTCGTGGTAGCTGCCGCCAAGAAGGGTCACCTTGACGTCGACCACGGGATATCCGGCGATGATG
>JBDRTQ010000281.1:0-4858 GCA_043823885.1 Candidatus Eiseniibacteriota bacterium
GGAAAGGAAGCAGGACACCGATGCCGACCAAGGCCGAGCTCGGACGCAGACTGAGGGTCGCGAGATTCGAGCGCGACATGACACTCAAGGAGGTGGCCGCCAAATGCGGCATGTCGGCCACACACATCTCCGAGGTAGAGCGCGGGAAGACGTCTCCTACCATCGGCGCTCTCCAACGAATAACGGAGGCTCTCGGCGAGAAGACGTCCTACTTCGTGCAGGAGGATGAGCTGCCCCGGGTCAAGCTGACTCGCGCCTCCGAACGGTGCGAGTATTTCACGACCGATGCCAAGGGCGTGCCGGTGAGGGCCGAGATCGTGAGCGGAGGCATACCCGGCGGGTACATGCAGGTCATCGGAGATGTCGCGGGGTCGGGCTCCGTCCTCCACGGTGAACCAAGGATCGGTGAGGCCGTTCTTCTGTGCATGGCGGGGATGATCAGGGTAAGCGCCCTGGGACAGACGCACGTTCTGCGCGAGGGAGACACCATCCAGCTCCGGCTGGATGAGGGATACATGTTGGAGAACATCGGCGATGAGGAGTGCAAGACTATCGCCGTACTGACGGCTCCGACGCTGCTGCCTATCTGACAACGACAGCAGAGGGACTGCCCGGACGGGCCGTAGCCTCTGACCTGGACTGAAGATAGCAAGGGCACGATTCAGCCCGCTCGCCGAGAAGTGGAACCCGCAGGCGAAGAGGAAGAGACGGATGCCAACAAAGCAGGAAGTCGGGCAGAGGGTCAGGCTGGCTCGCTTCAGGCGCGACATGACCCTGAAGGAAGTCGCCGTCCGGTCCGGAATGTCCGCGACGCACATCTCTGAGATCGAGCGGGGCAAGACCTCCCCCACCATCGGCGCCCTGCAACGCATAGCCACCGCACTGGAGGAGAGGCCCGCGCACTTCGTGGAGGAGCAGTCGTCACCACTCGCGGTGGTGGTACGTCGAAAGGACAGGACTACCGAGTTCAAGTGCGATGCGGAGAACCGCCCTGTGAGCATGGAGCGGCTGACCGCGGACGCGCCCTGGGGAACGCTGAACGTCGTCAGGAAGGTGACGCAGCCCGGTGACAGACTCGACAGGCCGCCGGCGCTCGGCGAACTGGTGGTGCACTGCGTCCACGGCATGGTGCGATACACGGTGAGGGGCGAGTCGTACGTCCTGAGAGACGGCGACACCATCCAGTTCACGCTGGAGGACGGTTGTACTGCCGAGACCATCGGCGATGGCAAGTGCGAGACGATAGGCTTCGTGTCCTGCCCTGGACGCAGGGGCTGGTAGTCCGACGGCGCTGACGCGCTGCAAGCTGAACTCCGACCCGGCAGCGGCGCCCTGAGTCTCCCGGATGCCCCGCCTCGTCACTCTGGCACCCGCCCAAACGGGCGGGTGTCGTCGTCTGACGCTCGCAATCCGCAACTGACTGTCCGGTCGCGACTTGTGCGTTGCCTCCCGCTGGCGGGAGGCAACGTCCCCGCGACGACGCGACCAGCCTAACTGCTTACCCTATAAACAATTACGAGGTCGCACATCCTGGCGTAATCTCTGCGAAATGGCACAGTCTGTGCAAGTAATAGATGACAGGGCCCTCCCCCGCTTCTGGTGTACATGGGGAGGCCGCGGGCTTGCTGTGCTGCAGGGCTGGCGCTGACGCGCTGAGAGGGGATTGATCATGAATACGAAGAGACACGCACTGACGGACGAGTCCGGCTCCACGCTGGTCGTGGTCATCATCTTCGCAGTGGTGATGCTGATCAGTGCCATGGCCATCCTCGAGCTGGGCGTTCAGGACGCTTCCCTCGCGATGCGGGATGTCAGGGCATCGCACGCGTTCTACAACGCGGAGGCAGGTGTGGAGCGAGGTGAAGCGTGGCTCATGGGCCAGTCCAGCCCGCCAACGACAGCCGTCACGCCGTTCAGCGACGTCCCGGAGGGCTTCGGGGACGGCCTCATGCTCGTGGCCGTCACGCCGGACGCGTCCGGCTCGCGAATCATCTACACGATCCGCTCCCTCTCGACCGTCCACGGCAGGTCGCGCGCGATCGAGGTAGACGTTACGCCGACCGCGTTCACGGATTACCTCTACTACACGAACAGTGACGTCGGGCCCGGCAGCCCCGGGTACTTCAGGACCGGCGATGTGATTGACGGGCCGATCCACATCAACGACATGCTGGCCGTCTGGGGCGATCCGGTGTTCGAGCACGAGGTCCGCACGTCGGCGACTGAGATCCAGTACTACAACAACGGATCTCTGATTCAGACGAGCGCGACAGCGAATGCGCCATACGACAATCCGGACTTCCAGGATGGCATACTGCTGGGCGCGCCCGTGCTCCCCTGGCTGGACGAGGGCGACCTCAACACGCTCAAGAGCATGGCGGGGCTCTCGCTGGCGAACAAGAAGATCGTCTTCGGACGCGACGACGGCAGCGGACCGATGCTCGGCTACGTCAGCTACTCCAATCTGAACAAGGAAGTCTGGACCGACGTCGAGCTGAGCAGTTTCAACGGCATCATCTACGTCGGCGGCAGCTGTGAGGTATCGGGCATTCTGGACGGGCAGGCCACGCTCGTGAACAACCCCTCTATCGTGATCGTGGACGACCTGGTCTACGCGGACAGCGACGCCAACGGGCCGCTCCCGGGCTGCGACGACATGCTGGGGCTCGTCGCCTCGGTCACGGTCAGCGTCGCCGACAACGCGCCCAACGGCAGCGACTGCGTTGTACACGCTCACATCATGGCGATGAACAACCAGGCGTCGATCGTCGACAACTACGCCTCGGGCCCACCGCGCGGCACGTTCACCATTCACGGCGGGATGGCTCAGGACAAGTGGGGACCCGTCGGAACCGGCTACTACGACTTCGACGGCGAGTTTCACATCCTGACGGGCTACGAGAGGGATTTCCACTACGATTGGCGTCTCAGGAGCATGCTGCCGCCGGGTTATGAAGCCATCATATTCAAGGGCGGCGGACTCGACAGACTTGCCTGGCGCGAGATCACGCCGGTGGACCTCACAAGCTGGGAAGGCTGATGAAGAGAAACGGGCCAATTGGAGAGAGCATGCCGACAGAGAAGGCCCAGCGCGAGCGCTCACAAGCGGGATCGTTCGTTCGCGATGAATCGGGATCGACGCTGATGATGGTGATGGTCTTCGCCGTCGTCATGCTCATCAGCGCAATGGCGGTGATGGAGATCGGCGCGCAGGACGCCGCCCTTGCGGTCCGCGATGTCCGCGCGTCGCAGGCGTTCTACAACGCCGAGGCGGGCGTGGAGCGCGGTGAGGCGTGGATCAAGGGGCAGTCGTCCCTGCCCGTATCTCAGATGAATCCCTTCAGCGACTCTCCGGAACCGTTCGGCGGCGGGCTGTACCAGGTGACCGTCACGCCCGATAACTCTGGGTCCAGGACCGTGTACACCGTGACGTCGTACGCTACCGTGGACGGTCGATCCCGCGCCGTCGAGGTCGATGTGACACCAACGGCCGTGACGGACTATCTGTACTTCACCAACAGGAACGTGGGTCCAGGGAGCCCCGGCTTCTTCAGGCCGGGTGAGATCATAGACGGTCCCGTTCACGTGAACGACGAGATGGCCATATGGGGAGACCCGGTGTTCACCGGCAAGGTGGAGAGTACGGCGAGCACCATCTACTACAACAACAACTACAGCCCGACAAGCATAGGAGCGCTGAGCAATCCGCCCCACGATACCCCGGATTTCCAGGAAGGGTGTGAGCTGGGTGCATCGGACATTCCATGGCTGCAGCAGAGCGACGTGACGACGATCGGCAATCTGGCCGGGCTGTCACTCTCGAACAAGAAGATCGTGTTCGGGCGCGATGACGGCAGCGGCCCGATGCTTGGCTGGTTGAGCCACTCGAAGACCAACAAGAGCCAGTGGACGGACGTCGAGCTGAGCAGTTTCAACGGCATCATCTACGTCAACGGCTCCTGCTGGGTGGAGGGGATCGTCGACGGGCAGGTGACCGTGATCAGCAACGGGCAGATGGACATCACGGGCGACCTCATCGTCGCCGACAGCGACGCCAACGGCCCTCGTCAAGGGTGCGACGACATCATCGGACTCGTGGTGGGGAGCAAGCTGAACGTGGTTGATAACGTGCCCAATCAGAGCGACTGCGTGATACACGCCCACATGATAGCCATCAACAACCAGTCCTGTCTGGTGGATAGTTACAGCTCGGGCTCGCCGCGCGGCTTGCTCACGGTCTACGGCGGCATGGCACAGGACAAGTGGGGTCCGGTCGGAACGGGCTACTACGACGCCTACGACGTGTTCCACGTGCTGACGGGCTATGAGAGGGATTTCCACTACGACTGGCGGCTGAGAACCATGCTCCCGCCGGGGTACTCCTCCATCGTGTTCAAGGGCGGCGGGCTCGAGAGGCTCGCCTGGCGCGAGATCACTCCCATAGACCTGGAATCATACGGGGGCTAGGGCAGAACGAGAGGACGAGGGTATGAGTGCATCACACACTGACAGACACACTGGGCGCCGGCCTGGCGGCCGAGGCGGATTCACACTCGCCGAGGTGATGATAGTCGCGGCAGTCTCGATAGCGGTCGTCCTCTCGATTGTCGTGGCTTACGTCGGCACGATCCGTTCATGGGGCGGCACGACGGGTCTCCTCGAGATCCAGCGCGAGGCATCGCTCGGCATGGAGGCCATCCAGAAGGCGGTGCGCCCGGCAAGCGACCTCGTCGTGACGTCGGGGGTGTACGGCGACTCGCTCGAGGTGTACTACACCGTTGCCAGCGGAGAGAGCCTTGCGGCCGAGTTCTACCTCGACGGTGGAGGTAACCTGCTCGACATCAACGGCACCGCGGTG
>JBDRTQ010000282.1:0-3819 GCA_043823885.1 Candidatus Eiseniibacteriota bacterium
AGGAAGGGCAGCAGGGCGACGGCGATGCCCTGAGCATCGGGACCCATCATCGGACGAGGGAAACCGCTGAAGAACGGCACTCCGGCCGAGAGGATGTACCCGGATATCAGAAGCGCCGCGGCGAACCGATGGTTCCACCAACCGACGACGAGGCCGATCAACATCCCGAGGAACGCGGCGCTGAAGATACGCTCACCGTATGCCCACTTCTGGACTATCAACCTGTTCATTTCGTAGATGCCCTGCTGAAACTGCAGGTAGAACAGAGCCGTCCCGCCTATGCGCGCGAGCCAGCGAACAACCGCTGCAGATCGTGTGAGTGGCATGTCGCTCCTATCGCTTGATGGTCACTTGAGCAGCAGCGGCCGTCCGGAGTGCCCTCAGAACTCCGAGCCGGACTCCGTAAGCTCGAACCGGAAACCGGCCCCGCCTGTCATCACAAGCTTCCCCGATGCGAACTGATATGTCAACCGCTCGAGTATCACTTCCTTGGGAAGAATGTTGATGATGTTCGATGCGTCGGACAACGAGAACACCCGCAGTCTCTTCTGCGCTCGGGAATGTGCATAGTCGCCGTACGTCCAGGTCCGCCGCCCGTCTTCGACACCCACGCGCCACGGCTCCCCGAACATCTCGCGAATCTCCGCGTCCTTCGTTTCTCCGATGAGTATCTCAGACACAGGAGACACGGGGAACTTGCGCCCGACCGAAGCGCACGAGCAGAGCAACATCAGGATGGCCAACGCGCATACTCCACACCCGAAACTGCGAGTGCGACGGTTCATTCACAACCTCCCTTTGGTTTCCACGACCCCGAGCCGACGTGCCCGTTCACGCCTCCGCGCCCAGCACGTAGATCACCCAGGGCGCGATCTTCGTCTCGCTCTTCCACTCTATGGTCTCGTTCCCCGAGGCAAGGGGGCGAAGCGCCTGAAGCTCGACAAGACCGGTATGGACGAACATCGTCTGATAGTCCTCGTCCGTACAGACGACATCCTCCACGGGACGCCGGTCGGTCACGTCGAGCATCACGATCGAAACCACGTCACCACTTCGGGCCTCGTGGTTCTGCGGGTAGTCTTTCGTGCTGAAGGAGGCCCACTCGTTGACGTAGATCTCGGGCGACGACACAACGCTCACGATGCGTCCGCGTTCACGAAGCAGTCCCTTGAGGGACACGAGGGCAGATTGCCTCTGCCCCAATGTCGCGATGTTGTCGAAGGTGAAAGCAGACAGGATGAGATCGAACGCACGCCCCTCGATGCTCGAGAGATCAGCGTCGGACGCGTGACGATAGTCGCCGTCGGGATCAAGCTCCCGTGCCTTGTCCAGCATGGGCCGCGAGATATCGACTCCGATCACCTCAAATCCGTGATCGCGCAGGAATCGACTCGAACGCCCCGTGCCGCAGCCAAAGTCGAGCGCTCGCCTGCCCGTGACGTGCTCGGCGAAGACCGCCGGCAGGTCACGAAAAGCGAGATAGTAGGTACCGGGAAACTCGAGCTTGGCATAGGCGTCGGCTCGCCTGTCATCGTTGTAGACGTTGTAGAATCCGCCGCACATCATGTTCCCTCGCGAGCAGTCGACCTACGTCCACGACACAATGGCCAGCACGACCACTATGACCAGCGCTACGTTCAACGGGACCACGTAGTGGTAGAAGAGCGGTCCCACGCGACCGGTCTCATCTCGGGTGACCTTCGAATACTCATGCAGGTACTTGAGGATCATCAGCCTGAGCCAGACGAAGCTGACCTTGACACCTCTCTTGTGCAGATCGGCTGCGATGAGGATCGCCGCCGCCACTGCCCAGATCACGCAGACAACACCAAGTCCGATGAGCATCTGCATGCCCGCTCCTCCTCAATGGTCCGGCCTCGCCGGGTCGGATCCTATGGCCTGTGCGCCATCCACCAGGCCGCGCCAGCGACGGGCGCTGTCTATTCCCTGTCTTTCAGTTCCAGAACCAGCTCCGCAATCTCCTCGCCGCGGGCGTTGGCGAACCCCATCACGTCGTCGATGGTCGTGAATCCGCACTTCTCCAGAACACGAGTCGAAGCGACGTTGTCCTTCGCTACACGTGCGTAGATGGGCCGCGTGGCGTTTGCGTGCTCGAGGAAGTCCGCCAGCGCCCGAGTGGCGACCCCCTGGCCCCAGTACGCCCTCCCGATCCAGTAGCTGACCTCGGGCTCGCCCGACTCCTCGTAGCTCAGGACGCTGCCGGCCACCCGCCCGTCGAGCGCGATGGTCCTGATGATGACCGTCTCGTCGTCGAGGATCCTGTCCCAGTGGGCGTCGAAGGCCTCACGGTCCGTTGGGTCCTTCGACGTGAAGGCGGCCATGTGGTTGGCCTCGGGGTCCAGCTGGTTCCCGAAGAAGACCGGCAGGTCGTCTTCGACGACGCTTCGCAGCAGGATTTCGCTCGTCAGTGGGTCCGCTCCGTCGCCACTCTCATGCAGGAACTCCTTCCGTTCGATGCAGCTGGATGGCAGCCCCGTCTATCCCGCGTCGGTGCCGGGACCCTCAGCTTCCCCGGCGTAGTCCCCCCGGCGCAGGTTGAGGACCGCGCGCTCCAGCAGCTGAACCACGGACAGCACTGTCAGCACCAACAGAGCCACTGAGACAGCAGCGCCGTATCGACCGAAGCCGACCAGCGCGCCGATCGCAGAGAGCGTCCAGATCACGGCAGCAGAGGTCACGCCGACAATCAACCCCTCGCGGGCCAGCATGACACCGGCGCCTATGAATCCTACTCCCGTGACCACCTGCGCAAGTACTCGCGTGGGGTCGCCTGACTGGCCGGCCACTTCCGCGCCCAGGCGGACGAAGACCGCAGTGCCGAGACAGATGAGCATACTCGTGCGGATACCGGCGGGCTTGCCGCGTAGCTGGCGTTCCACACCGATGACGGCCCCGCACAGGCTGGCCACTGCAATCGCCACCCAGAAGTCGGATTGGCTTGGGTCCATGCACAGCTCCTTCCTGATTCAGTTGGCCGGGCCGCGGGTCAGTCCGGCCGCACCCGGCATGTTCCGCTACTTCCGAGCGGCCTCTCGAAGCTCCCCGAAGAGCTCCCCCAGGAGCGGCGGCTGGTAATGCGCGTTCAGGCCGCTCGGGTTGGGGAGGACCCACACCCGAGCCCCTGCCAGCCCCTCCTGCTGCGAACCTAGTTCCGCCTTCGAGCACCCGAACGCCTTCCGGTACGCCCCTATCCCCAGAACGGCCACCCAGGCCGGACCGTACCGCCGGACCTTCAGTTCCAGCGAATCACGGCCCTTGCGCAACTCCTCCGTGGAGAGCGCGGCCGCCACAGACGTCGCACGCTCGACCAGATTCGTCAGACCGCACCCGTATCGCAACATCTCGCCCTGCTCGCGCGGTTCCAGAAGCTCTTTCGTGAATCCCGAGGCGTGCAGCGCGGCCCAGAAGCGGTTCCCGGGCCGGGCGAAGTGGCAGCCCACGGCGGCGGAGTACAGCCCCGGATTGATACCGCAGAACAGAACGCCGAGATCCGGCGCGATTATGTCCGGAAGGTGTTTGCCGCGGGCGGCCTTGACCTCCTCTACCGTGGGCTTCCACTGTCTCACGTGGTACGTCCCCTCGCTTGGCACCACGGAATCGGGGCGGCAAACACGCTGCTAGGCGGCGCCCAGAAGCCTGTCGCCTCTGACCGCGATGTAGAACACCCCCCACGTCCCCATGGCTATGAAGATCCCCAGGAACACCCAGTATTCAAGACCTGGAACCAGACCGTAGCCGGGCACTCCACCCAGGAACACCATCATTGCCGCGATCGTAACCGCCCAGTAGACAGAGATA
>JBDRTQ010000283.1:0-6245 GCA_043823885.1 Candidatus Eiseniibacteriota bacterium
GTTGAAGCCCGGGCCCGTCTCCCTCAGCATCGGTCACGCTCGCGCGCCGCCGGAGCTGATCCCCAGAGAACTACTTCAGAAGAACCGTCTTGGTCACGTCCCCGAATCCCTCCGCCTCCATGCGGCAGAAGTAGACGCCGCTCGATACTTCGACTCCACGGTCGTCGCGGCCGTCCCACACGATCGTGTGGTAGCCGGGCCCGACTTCGCCGTCAACCAGCGTCCTTACGTGCTGACCGGCAACGTTGTAGACCGCAAGACGAACGTGAGACTCAGAAGGCGAACCGTAGCTCACCGTCGTCATCGGGTTGAACGGGTTCGGGCTCACCCCGCGGAGCACGTACGTCACCGGCGTCCCGAGCTCGTCGTCGACACCGGTCTGAGGCGAGGCGCCCAGCGCCTCAACGCACCACTGATTCACCGTGCCGACATCCGCACCCGCGTTGTCGCTCACCCAGAGCGTCCAGTCCCCCGTGCAGCTCTCGCCCGTGAAGTCGGAAAGTGCGCCGGGACCGTCGACCGCGATGTCCGCGTCATACCACCCCACGATGTTGGCCGCAGAGCCACCCGTCCTGTTGTGCAGACGCACCGTCGTACCCTCGGGTGACGTCACCGCCACGATAAGGTCGCCGATATACGTGTGAGTGATGTTGAGGTAGACCGAGACGTCACTGATGTCCATGTCCTCACCGAACGTGATGGTGTCGTAGACGCCCGCCGGAGTGCTGTCAGGGATCGGCAGCGCAGGCGAGCTGCAGTGCTCGATGGTCGTCACCGGGTAGAGCACCATGTCGATGCCAATGACCGGCAGGCCACCGCTCACGACCACGCCCTCAACAACGCAAGTCGACCAGTCGGGCTTCGAGGCCTGGACCGTGTAGGTCGCGTCGTAGAGCCCGTCAAGCACGTAGCCGCCCGACACATCCGTGACGATCGACGCGCCACCAGGATACGCCGTGACGGTGATCCCGCTGTGGTTCGTCTCGCCCTCGAGAGTGACCGTTCCCGAGATGCTCCCGTCGGGCGTTCCCTCCTGGGCCATCAGATACGTGACGGCGTTCTCCAGAAGCGCCATCACACCAGCAGGCGCGCCGGCCAGGTAGTCGAACTGGAAGAACACGATCTGGCCGCTAGCCGGGTTCGGGTTGTTGTCGTAGACGATGACGCTCGCGTCCGACGGATACGACGTCCAGCTGCACACGGTCGCCGCGTCAGCCGTCGGAAGGCTGGCGTCCTGATCGCCGTAGTTCGAGTAGGTGAACGTGATCGTCCCGATCGTGTTCGGGAACGTCGTCACCGGATGCGTGCCGTCGTAGACGGTCAGGTTGCCGCTCGAGTCGCCGTTCCAGTCCGCCGAGTGCAGCACGTTGGCCGCGAACGTCGGGTAGCCGGGATACGACACCGCGTCGTAGGCAAGCTCGCCACCCTCCATGATGAGCTTACCACCCGCAGCGACGTAGGCCTCGAGTGCCGTCCGGTAGGCCGCAACCGCCACCGGCGCGGTGTTGTCGCCAGTCGACCAGACGATGAAGTCGTAGCTGGGAAGCCACGTTCCCGGGTCCGTAGCGGCCGCGGCTTGCTGCGTCACGTCGTAGCCAAGCGCAGTCAGATCCGTAGTGATCTGATTGGCGGAACGTTCCAGGTCCGAAATCCCCGACCAGACGTCGATCACGTTACCGGCCTTGTCGAGCTTGTAGTCCTCTGCCTTGGCCGGCCCATCGTTCACGACCAGAATATTGGCCAGGGTCACCTCGAGCGCGAAGTCCTCGGTCATCGCGGGCGTGCTCACGGAGATGCCGCGATTCACAGGGATGTGGTGATACGCGCGGACGTTCATCTGGTAGTTGAAGTACGGAAGCGTCACGGAGTAGGCGCCCGTCACCGCATTGGACGTCGTCTCGGCGTAGAGCTCCATCGTGTCGGAACGGTAGATCTTGACCGTCGCCTCGAGAGGCGTGCCGGTTCCGACCTCGGTCACCGTGCCGGACACGACACCTGACGGAGCGGAGTCCAGATAGAAGTCCACGACGTTTGCGCCGTACTGGACGAACACCTCCTCCGCCAGGGTCAGGTAGCCGAACTTCGAGGTGTAGACGTCGTAGTAGCCGACCCCGATGTCCATCCCCATGTCATACGTACCGAGGGCACCGGTCGTGTCCCCGAAGAGCGGCGTGGCGCCGGTCGTGTCGGATCCGGCAGGGTAGCCCTTGACCACCGCGCCCTCGACGGGCGCGCTGACCGCATCGTACACCGTGCCGCCCAGCTGGCCGTATACCACGGCGACAGAGACGTCCTCCAGGTAGACGTTGTAACCCTTCTTCGCGACCGCGGCGGCGATCGTCCCCGTGGATGTCGGAGTGACAAAGAGGTCCAGCGAAGTCCCGCCCGACGGCCCGGCGCTCGCGTCGACACCGCAGCCGACGGCGAAGACCAGGAAAGCGCTTCCCTCGGTCGTGCCGGTGATGGTGCCCTCGTAGTGAGGCGCCAGTGAGCCGTAGAGACCTATAGCAGGGACGCTCGCGTCGATGTCCGCGCTCGTGAAGGTCGAGGCTCCAGTCACCGGGATGACGTCATCGAAGCATTTGTAGCTCTCGCCGATCTCGCTTGACACGACGGTGAGATCCTCACCGTAGGGCGGCGAGATCGTGAAGTGAGCTTCACCTGCCGCGTCGGTCACGTCGACCTGCGCGTCGATGCCCCAGCCGTCGACAGTGATCTCGACGTCAGGAAGCGGAGTGCCGGCACTGTCCCAGACCGTCACGACGAGCGGAGTCGTCGCATTGATCGGGATGGTCGCGGGGCTGATGTCGTAGGTCACCGGAACGATGACCGGGATGTCGCCGGCGTAGGTCTCGGTGTTGAAGCCGGTCACGGTCAGGGTCAGCATCTGACCGACGGGAGGCATGCTCCCGATGGGAATCGTGGCGTTGCCGGTCGCGTCGGTCAGGGCCGAGCCGTAGAGCACGCCATTGCCGTAGAGGGCGCAGAGCGCGTCCTCGACGCCCACGACCTCGACGGCGAAGGTCGTCATGCTCGGGTAGATGACCGAGATGTGGTTCACGATGAGAGGCGCCGGCGTGTCCGTGCGGACCCTGAGAGACGGGTCGCCGAAGATGTTCCACGTCAGGAACATGCTCTCGCCGCCGGTGCCGTACTCGTCCATCATGTGGCTGCTGCCGTTGTAGCAGAGACCACCGAAGGTCCTGCGCGCGCCCTCCGTGGCGGTCCCGACCAGGAGGTCGGCGACCTCATCCTCGGCGTCCATGGGCGGGTCCCACGACTGGTTGATGGAGGACATGTAGGTCCCGATGGCGCCGGTGGGCTCGCCGCCGTTGGTCGCCCTCATCCAGGCCTCGGCGAAGCAGGTGTAGCTCGAGAACTGCCCGTTGACGCACGCTACGCTGATGATGAACGGCAGCATGTTGTCGTTCGTCAGCGCGTTCACATGAGTGTTGGAGAAGCCTGTCGAGCTCCACGCGGTCGTCGAGCCATGGCCGCAGTAGTTGATGACGCTCCTGCCGGCGTTGAGGCCGGCCGTCACCATAGCCGCGGTGCCGGTCGGGTCGTAGATCTGGTCCACCTCCGTATATGTGAACCCGAGGAGGTCGGTCCGGATGTTGTCGATGTGCTCGTTGTCGTACTCGTTATCGTCGCCGGGACCCTGGTTGGAGGCGACGCCCATGCCCTTGTGATACCAGTCGGCGCCCGTCTGCGGCCTCTTCTCATACTCGATCGTCCGCAGGACCTGCGTCTCGACCTGCGACGCCGACTCGGCGGAGAAGCGACCGACGAACAGGTCCGGATACATGTCGCCGGATATCGTGGAGAACGACGGGTCGGACGCTCCGCCTCCCGACGAGAGCGACGGGAGCTGCGCCGCGTCGCCTACCAGCAGCACGTGGCTCAGACCGTTGTCGTTGTAGTACTGCGTGATGTAGGCGTCGAACGCCGCGGCGGAGCCGCCGGCGTCCGTCGTCGTTACCATCTCGCACGGCACGCCCATCTGGTTCTTCCACTCGACCAGCGGCTGCATGGCCGCGAGGAACGCCGGATCGTCGTAGCAGATGACGAGCATGTTGCCGGCGTCGGCCAGGGCCGGGTAGCGGCCGAGATCGGTCGAGTCGAAGTTGAGGAAGTGACGCTCGTATATTTTCTTGAATTCCGTGTTCAGTGCTGCCGGGCGGGCCGTCAGCACGTTGACCTTTCCGTACCCGACAGCCGCGACCTCGACGACGACGCGGTCGTAGACGCGGAGCGTCTGCGTGGCGGGGTTGTACTGCATCGGATTGACCACGACGACCGTTCCGCGAACGTCGCGCATGATGTAGGGCTCACGCGTGTACGCGAGACCGGAGGGATACCACTCGCTCGAGCCGTAGAAGGGGTCGAAGGAGTAGGCAACCGTGGCCGGATCGATGTCACGCGTGATGTAGCCCTTCGAGGGCGCCACGGGAAGGTTCGGGTAGTCGACGTAGTGCGACGACACGACCCTGACCGCCATCTCCGCGTTGTCTGGAATGACGATGCTGCGGCAGATGTTGGGAAGCTGCGGAAGGCCCTGCTCTTTCGATGGACTCTCGCCCGCAAGTCCTATCGAGTAGAAGATCTCCCCGTCGATGTCGACCGGGGTCTTCGTGAAGCTCCCTATGTCGTATTCCAGAACCGTCCGCTGGACGTCGGACTCGACAACGCGAGCGGAGACCACCTCCGGGTAGTCGCTCACGGCGACGGTCGATGCGGCCAGAGCCAGGACGGGAAGCAGGAACACGAGAGCCAGCATCAACATAGCCTTTCGCACGGCAACCTCCTCGAGTGCAACGGCAGGACGAGAGCCCCACCTGTGCCGGTCAGACTTGCTTCTTCTTGTTATTGCATATGTAGTACACAAGCCCACGCAGACAGGCGTACGGCCGCAACTCGCGCCGGACGGCGCGCGACCACGGCCACACTCCACCTGTTGTGTTGATTATAGCACATCTGCGGTGTTTTGTCATTACATCGTACGCCGCGCACGGGACTCAGGAGGCGTGTCGCTGGAGAATTCGCCCGCGTAGTGATACAATCCCCTCAATCTGGTGCGGACCTTCGGGAACGAACGCCCGGAGGCTTCGCGCCGGCGCGAAGCGGCGGGACTCAGAAAGGTCCGGCCGGCGCGACGGCGATGACCCGGCGACCGGCCGGCGCGTCATCTACGGCCCGAGGATCGCCCGAGGATCCCGCAATGAATGTCCTCCTTGACGCTCTGACAGGCACGCGGGACCTGCTCCACGGCAATCTGATATTCGGTGTCGGGGCGCTGCTGCTCGCCGGATTCGCAGGCGGCAAGGTTGCGATGCGCTTCAGGTTTCCGACGATCTCGGGCTACATCGTCGCCGGTCTCCTGCTCGGCCCTTCGATCCTGAACGTTGTCCCCGACCACATCGTGGAGTCGCTCGCGCCGGTCCCCCACATCGCTCTGGGACTCATCGCGATTACGATCGGGTCAGAGTTCCGCATCGCGAAGCTCAAGCAGACCGGCCGCAACATTCTCATCATAACGACCATCCAGTTGCTGGCGACGTTCGGGGCCGTGACCGTGGCTCTCTGGGCCTTCGGCGCGCCCGTTCCGATGGCGCTTCTCCTGGGCGCCATCGCGTCCGCCACGGCACCCGCCGCCACGGTCGCGATCGCCACTGAACTCCGCGCCAGGGGACCGCTCGTGTCCACGCTCTTCGGGGTGGTAGCTCTGGACGACGCCTTCTGCATCACGCTGTTCGGCTTCGTGATGGCATTCGCGGCCGCGATGGTCGCGGGGGCGGGAGGTCGGGGCCCTCTGACCATGATCCTCCACCCGCTGCGGGAGATAGCCATCTCGGTGGGGATAGGCCTGGTCTTCGGATACGTGGTCCATCGCCTGGTCGTCAACCGGAAGAGCAACAACGAGATCATCGTCATCGTGCTGGGGTTCGTCCTCCTGACGAGCGGCATCACCATCTCGATCCACGTGTCGCCCCTCATGGCGAACATGGTCATGGGATTCGCCCTGGTGAATCTCTCGCCGAAGAACAGCAGGGTCATGAGAGTCCTCGAACCCCTGTCGCCCCCCATCTACGCGGCGTTCTTCGCGTTGGCGGGGACTGAGCTGGACGTCCGCACGCTTGCTGCGACGGGCGCGCTCGGGGCGGTCTACCTGGTGTCCCGCGCGGCGGGCAAGTACGGGGGCGCGTACTTCGGCGCCGTGGCCGCCAACGAGTCTCCCCTCACGA
>JBDRTQ010000284.1:0-5908 GCA_043823885.1 Candidatus Eiseniibacteriota bacterium
AGGTGCTGTGGGCGTTCATCTGATGGAAGTCCCCGAACCTGTCGCTGTAGACGATGTCCAGGAGACGGTAACTGCCGAGACCGTGCCCCAGGAGGGGCCTCTCCAGTGCCCGGTCCGCGCTCATGCTCCACACCGCCGAGCGAATGCCGACCGCGCGGCTGTCGCGTGAGAACGCCTCGCTCAGACGGGACTCCGGGGCCACTGCGGCGAACAGCACGACGGTGACGATGGCGATCAGCGCTGCGACGAGCGCGTGGCGGAGGCGCCTCAGTGCGGTCCCTGCTGTCACGACCAGGCCCGCCAGCGTTCCGAGCAGCGGGCCACGCGACTGCGTCATCAGGAGTACCAGCCCTGAGGAGCCCACCGCGAACGCCCAGAGCGGTCCGGCCAACGGAGCGGCAAACTCGGCCCCCAGCATCGCCGTCGCGAGCACCAGGACCGCTCCCAGATACTCGGCGGCCGGCACCGCGTTCTCGATGGACCCCAGCACGAGCCGAATGTACGGCCCGTGCATGTGCGACACGAAGGCGAGCAGTGATGCGATGACAGCGCCGAGAACGATGGCCGACGCGAAGAGCAGCCGCCGCGTCTTCCGCGCGCACGCGTCCGCAACGAGCACGAACGGAAGGACGGTCATCGCCAACGTGAGCAGCTCGCCGGGACGCTGGAAGGCCGGGTCGGCGAGCGCCACCGACAAGGCCGCCGCGCAGTAGAAGAGGAGGAGCGCGCCCGGCGTCGCCCACCGCACAACGTGTGGCCGCGCGCCCAGTGCGAGCTTGCCCACGAAGCCCAGGATCGCGAGGGCCAGTCCCAGGCTCTTCAAGGCCTCGGAGAAGGGCAGCCCGAAGAGCAGCACAGTGAGCCCGAACGACTGAAGGCCGTCCAGCAATCCCGCGGCGCTGCCGCGCTGTGTCAGTCTGCCGAGTCCCTTCAAGGCGCTGCTCCGTCTGTGTCGAGCGTCGCGGGGTCCCGGCCGAGACCGTCAGGACCGGAGTGGCGCCGCGAGAACGCATCCTCGATGAGCCGCACGGCCTCTCGAGCGCGGTCCTCCCAAGTGCAGGAGAAGCCGAATTCGGCACGCGCCCGCCTGCTCTCTTCGGTTCCGTCCCGCTCGAGCGCCAGGGCGATCTCAGCCGCGAACCCGCCCGGCGAGGAGGCCGTGCGCACCATCCCCGCGTGTTCGAGTGCGGCGGGGAACGGAGTGGCGACGACGGGCTTCCCGCAGAGCAGACACTCGTACATCACGATGGGATCGCAGTTGTGCGACGACTCGTTCATACGAAGAGGAAGAACGCACACGTCCGACGCCGCAACGTACCAGGGGAACTCCTCGTAGCTGCGGCGGCCCACCGCCGTGACGTTCGAGGGCATGCGGCCGCGGTCGACGTCGCCGCCCACAGGACCGACCAGCGCGAAGCTCCAGTCGGGCCGGAGTTCGGCGACCTCCCAGAGGAGGTTCCAGTCGAACCACGAGTAGGCCGCGCCGCCGAACATCACGAGGGGCCCGCGGCGCTCCCCGAGAGCGGCCGGGCGCGTGCGAGGCTCCCTGACCGCTTCGAGGAATTCGTCGATGGTGACGTCCTCACGTCCCGCGAGCACCCGCGTGAAGTGCCGTCTGTCGGCCGCGTTGGGAAGCCTGTGGACGTTGCCGAGGGACTTCCGGGCCTCAAGGAGCGCCACCGACGCCACGAGCACGACGTCGCTCGCAGCGATGTGTTCCCTCTCCATGTCCGTTGTGCGGGCCGGGTCGGGGCTCTTCGCAGCCGGCTCGTCCGCGGCCTGGTAGACGGTGAGCGCGGCGTCGAGCTCCGTCGTGCAGCCGGCGTGTTCCGGAGAGAAGCTCCATACGACGGGGCGGGACAGCCCGAGCTCGCCCAGCGCACTCCTGACCCGCCCGGACAGCTTCCGATAGTACGCGAAGCGCCAGTCTGGGTCGGACCGGACGGACAACTCCACCGGCGAGAGCACCCACAGCCTATCGCCCACCCGCCGCAGTCCCTTGAGCTTCGGCCACCGGCGGCGGCGCCCGACGGTCGAGAAGACGTCGATCGGCGGGTCGACGTACAGCACCCGCCGGGACTCGGCGAGAACCGACATCAGATGCTGCTTGCTCGTTGGAAGCCCGGTCCAGTGATTCGTGGACAAACACACGATATCGAAGCGGTCCGGCGAGTCGCTCACCGCCGACCTCCTTCGTTCAGAAGCGATTCAAGCGCGTCAAGGACCTCGTCGACTGCAAGCGCGTCCATGCAGGCGTCGTCCGGTCTCTCGCACCTCTTCTGCGAACAGGGGCTGCACGCGAATCTCTTCCACAGAACCCGCGACGGCGCTCCTCTCGGAGCGAAGTGCACGGGCGTGTTCGGCCCGAAGAGACCGACCACGGGGGTGCCCACCGCGGCGGCGATGTGCATCGGGCCGCTGTCGTTCCCGACGAAGGCGCGCGCGTGCTCCGCGACCGCCGCGAGCCCGCGCAGGCTGGTTCGTCCCGCGAGACTCACCGCCGCGCCCGCGGAGGCGCCGACCACGGCCTCTGCCAGACCGGCGTCGTCCGCCGAGCCGACAACGACGGACGTCAGTCCCTGATGTTCCCGTACGAGGGCCGCCAGCTCTCCGAAGAACTCGGGGCGCCATCTTCTGAGCGGCCAGTTGGCGCCCGGGGACAGGGCCAGCACGCCGGAGCCTCCTTTGACTCCCGCCTCGGCCAACAGAGCGCCCGCCTCCGCTCTTTCGTCCTCGGTGAGGTACACGCGCGGCGCCGCATCGGTCGAGCGGGCACCGAGCGGTTCGACGGCCGTGAGCAGGTGGTCCACCACGTGACCCGTCGAGCGGTAGTCGATCCTCCGGTCGAGCAGGAACCCGAGCCCCGCATGATTCAGCCCGACCCTGAAACCCGGGTCGCTCGCGAACAGGAGCCACGAGCTGCGGTGGTCGCCGGTCAGGTCCACCGCGAGCGAGAAGCGCCTTCGGCGAAGCTCGCCCGCCAGCCGGAAGACCCATCGCGGAGAATGGTAGTTCTCCACCCCATCGTAGACCATGACCTCGTCAACGAAGGGGTTGCCCTCGAGCACGTCGACGGCTCGTTTCTTCACCAGAACGGTGAGGCGCGCGGACGGGAACCGGCTCTTCAGTGCCTCGAGAACGGGCGTCGCAAGAAGAACGTCCCCGACGAAGTAGAGCCTGACCACCAGGATCGACTCGACAGACTCCGGATGGAACTCACGTCTCGCCATTCCGCCTCCGGGCTTCCGCGCGTTGCCTCTTCTCGACCAGAGCCCTGAACAACAGTTCGATCCGGTCGATCATCACTTCGAGACCGAACTCGGCCCTGACCCGCGCGGCGGCCGCCGCCGCGAGACGTTGCCCGAGTTCGGGATCCGAGAGAACGCTGACAACCGCACTTGCCGCGGCCTCCGCGGACCCGATGGGTACCAGGAGCCCGTGCGTCCCGTGTTCTATCATCTCAGGGACTCCGGCCACGCGCGTGGCCACTACCGGGACTCCGGCGACCATCGCCTCCAGAACGACATGCGGCATGCCTTCCCTGTCGCTGGTCACCAGCACGACGTCGGCCGCGTCCAGCACCGCCGGGACGTCGTCGCGCCGTCCCGCGAACACGACGCTCTCTCCGGCGAACATGCTCGCCGCCTCAGCGCGAAGGTCGGCATCGAGCTTCCCCGCCCCCACGATCAGGAGACGCGCCGCCGGCACCTCCGAGAGAACACGCCGGAACGCGGACAGAGCCACCCGGTGTCCCTTGTCGACGACCAGACGGCCGACCATCGCAACGAGCGGCGTCTCGGGTGAGATGTCCAGCTGACTCCTCACTGCGCCGCCGCCGCCCTTCCCAACGCGCTCCGGGTCTATGCCGTTGACGATCACCGACACGCGCGAGGCGTCTATTACGCCCGTGTCGAGGAGGCCGTCCTCTATCGACCGGCAGTTGGCTATGACGTGCGACACGCAGCGTCCGTAGATCGCCCGGTTGAGCGCCGTCGGCCGTACCGGGAAGGAGAGCCCGCGCCGTTCCACCACGGGAGGGCGTCCGGACAGGAGCGCGGCGGCACAGCCGATCCTGACCGCTCTCTGAACGTTGACACTCAGGACGTCCGTCCCGTGCCTCCTGATCCACCGCGACAGCCTGAGGATCGAGGCGACGTCCGCGTCTCCCCGCATGGGCAGTTCGAGCAGACCATGACCGTCCTCCCGGGAGCGGGCGGCGAGAGCACTCCCCGGCCGCGCCGCGACCGAGACGTCGTGGCCGCGTGCGGCCAGGCCCCCGGCAGCCTCCAGCAGCCACTGCTCTCCCCCTCCGATGGACCTCATCGAGTTGACGAAGAGCAGCCTCACGCTGCCACCTCCGCCGCCTCGAGCGCCCTGGCGAGTCCTTCACAGAAAGCCTGGGCGGAAAACCGCTCTCGCGCGACCTCACGGGCCCTCGAGCCCATTCGCTCCGCCAGCGCCCGGTCGCCGAGCAACGCTGCGATGGCGTCTGCCATCGGCCCCGGCTCAGCCGGTGGAACAATACGGCCGCTCTCGCCGTCGCTGACGAGCTCAGGTATCACCCCGACCTCCGTCGCGACGACGGGACGGCCCGCCGCCATGTACTCGCCGACGGACCGCGAGTTCTCTTCGCTCCCGACGGACGACGTGACACAGACGCTTGACGTCGCCACGAGTTCTCTGACATCCGCACGCCTGCCGGCGAAGAAGACCGAGTCCTCGATGCCGAGCCGACGCGCCTCACTCCTGAGCCCCTCGGGCTGGCCCGACCAGGGCTCCCCGACCAGCAGCAGAACGGCGTCCGGGACGGCGGCGTGCACGCGTGCCATGGCCTCGAGCAGCACGCTGTGCCCCTTGATCGGCGCGAGCCGCGCGACGTTGAGGACGATCGGAACGCCTGCCGGCAGGCCGAGTCCCTCGAGCGCGCCCGTGGGGTGAGGTGGAGATTCGAACCACAGAGGGGCCACCGGCGCCAGCAGCCTGTGCACGCGGTCCGGGGATACGCCGAGGCGCTCCTCCACCCATCCCTTGACGCGTGACGACGAGACGATGACGGCTGAGGTCGCCCTCCTGTACAGGAATCTGTTTCCCGCGCGTCCCGAGGGCACGGAGGCGCTCCCCCGCAGGTGAACGAGCGGGACGCGGCTGCCGCAGGCCAGCGCCGCCAGGACGTGCGCGGTCGGTCTGGACGAGTGCACCACGTCGTACCCCCCGCGCCGCACCAGTCCGGCCACGAACCGCGCGTCGGCGAGGAAATCCGCAACGGAGCTCGACGGCGACGCTCCGGGAAGGCGCGAGAACCCGATATCCTCTGCGAGGCGGCCCGCCGCGGGACAGGCCGCGGGCGCCGCGAACGTCACCGCCGCTCCCATGCCCGCCTCGGCCGCAGCGACCGTCACCGCGTACTCCGTCTCCGCGGTCCAGACCGGGGAGTCAGTGACGATGAGAGCTCTACGCACCAGCGCCCTCCTCGCCCAGGAGTTCGAGTGCCACCGACACGACGTCACCGACCGTGACAAGCCTCATGCAGTCGAGCGTCCCGACGGGACAGCGATCGGCTCCGTGCTTGCCGCAGGGCCTGCACGGAAGCGCGGCCTCGACCACACGCGCGCGGTTGGTGTAGGGCGCGTATCCCTGCGCCGGCACGGTCGGACCGAACACCGCAACCACCGGCACGCCCAGTCCCGCAGCGATGTGCGTCAGTGCGGAATCGTTGGACAGAACCAGGCTCGCTCCGGACACGAGCGCGAGAAGCTGCCCGATTGGAAGCGCTCCCGTCAGGTCGACCGCGGCCGGCCCGGCCGCCGACGCTATTGCCGGGCTCAATAAGACGCTGGGCCTCACGGGCTCCGACTTGGAGAAAGTCGCCAGGCCGCTGTTAGAGGTGACACGCCTGATGGGCGGCGAC